>USRS01000020.1 GCA_900557165.1 uncultured Clostridium sp. | reverse complement strand
GTTCATCCCTTCCTTTTTGTGGAACTATCTTTTTATTTTGAGACAGCCCCTTTTTAATTAAATTTAATTAATATTTAACTTTATATTCTCCACGTCTTCTATAATCTGCGCCGCCAGTTATACCTTTAGCTTTATCTTTTATTATAGTTTGAATAGAACCATAGAAAATATTAGAATCATAATAACTTATTGAATATCCATCAGAAGTTATTTTATTAATTACACTATCAGAAAGTTCTCTTTCTGTTAGTATCTCTGTATTATTTCTAAACACTGTTCTTGGTGTTTCAATTGAATCTGATATATTCTTGCCAAATTTAAGATTATCTAGTAACACTTCAGAGATTGCCTGTGGTATAACATTTCCTCCAGGAGAAGCTATCCCCATAATAAAATCGTCACCTTTTTTTATTATTGTTGGCGCTATAAAAGTTCTAGATCTTTTCCCTGGTTCATATGCATTTATAGAATTAGAATTTTCATTAAAATGACCTACTGAATCATTTAAGAAAAATCCACCTACAGTAACTTGCGAACCAAAGAAATCTCCTAAGGTATTTGTACAAGAAACAACCATACCATCTTTATCCGTTACAACAAAAGCTGTCGTATCTTCACTTTCATCTTCTGTTATATCTTCAGTGTATTTTCTTTCATATAATCTTTGCACATATTTGTCTGTCACATATTTCTGAGAATTAACTTTTTCAAAATTTGGATCTGCAATATGTGCCATCCTATTTGTATATGCAATATTTACGATTTGAGACATTTTTTCTAAATAATCTACTTCATTATTTTCATATTTCTCAACGTTTGCATACTCTGCCATTTTTAATATTTGTATTAATGTAGTTCCACTAAAAGGAGCTGGCGCTGATATAACTTCATATCCATTAAATTCACCTTTTACAGGTTTCAAAACTTCTGTCTTATAAGTAGATAAATCTTGTGCTGTCAATATCGTTTGTAAAGTTAAAGCTTGTGAAAGAGTACCATTATAAAAAGCTTCTGCCCCATCTTTTTGAATAGTCTTTAGAGTTTGTGCCAATTCTGTTTGAACTATATTAGTCCCCTCACTTTTTGGCTCTCCGTTCTCATCATAAAAAGTAGTTAAACTATTCATATCTGAATATCCTTTGAATACATTTAATCTATTATATAGATTTGTATCCATTTCAAATCCATTTTCTGCATAATTTATTGCCGGTTGCAGTAACTCACTCATAGATTTAGTTCCATAAGTTTTATTTACATCTTCCATACCTTTAACAAACCCTGGCACACCAATGCCACTAACTTGTGTTTCAGAACTTATAGGCGCTGTTTCTCTATAATTAACAAAATCAAATTTATCATCTTTTGGTGAATAAATAAGCATAGCTCCTCCTCCACCAATACCTGATCCATAAGGTTCTACAACACCTAAAACGTACGATATAGCAACTGCAGCGTCTGCAGCATTTCCGCCATTTTCTAATACTTCCATTCCAACTTTAACAGCTAAAGGATTTGATGAACTTACTCCATAGCCTTCTAAACCATTTCTTTTTAATGCCTTATTTACACTTACAGTAAACATAGACTGGATGTCATCATAAAAAACTAAGCTTAAACCTAATATAACTGCCAAAAATACAGATATAATCGGTTTGAATATTGACTTTTTCAATCTCTTCTCTCCTTTTTGATATTAATTTTGACTAGCGATAAATTTTAAATTATCCCTTTTAAAATATAATATCCAAAAGCATATAAGTAAAGCATAAAATTAATGATAATGTTAATAATTTAGAAAGTGTAATTTCTTTTCTATTTTTTATATAAATTTGGATCTTCTCTTTTAAAGTTAAGTTTTCACTCATATTTCCATCTCCTTAAACTAATTGAGCTACATTTAAGATAACAAAAATTACGAAAGAAAGTCCTACAGTGCTTAAAGTTGTAAGTTTTATACCTTGTTTATAATAACAATTTGCTATTAAACCAGGAATTACAACTCCCACTCCATTAAGTATTCCTAATGACATTCCCATTGATACATTGAATACATCTAACAATATTTTTAATACCATACATACCATAAGCATAGCTAAGAATCTTCTTCTTCCATATAGTATTACAAATTTATTTAGTCCAAACTCTACTATAATGTATGTTAATAAACTTAATAAGAATATTGCTATTAAGCTTTTAGGGTCTTTCATTGTAAGCGCTAAATAACCAGGAACTACAAGTCCTCCTGGATTTATTCCGAATTTTTCTGCAAATAATAAACTTAGTGTTAAACCTAATATTATTGCAACATATAAATCTGTCGATATCATTCTAGCCTCCTAATATATTTAGATTATAGCTTTTTTATTTTCATTATAATCATCTTTTTGATCTTCTTGACTCATACTTAAAAGTTTTTCTATAAATGGTTCACCTGTACCATGTATATTTCCTACACCATAGATTACTCTATCTTTCATAAGAGGACCTATAGCATCTAAAATCTCATCAGGTGTTGCATTTTCTAAATCAATATAATTTTTTACATTTGGTAAAAGACCGTTTTTAAATGCCGTAGCTATAGGTTCTGTTATTTCACCTATCCCAACAAGTGTATGAGTTTTTATATTTGGGAATACATTTTTTACAAAGATTTCAGTTCTATCAACTCTATCTTGTCTACAGTTCATTATAACTACAGGGTCATCTGAGTTATAATCCATTTCAACTATTTTTTCCCATATATTTAAAGTCGACTGTGGGTCGTTTGCTGCAAATCCATTTACAAAGTGACAATTTAATGATTCATCACCTATTTTAGTGACTCTCATCGCTCCTGGATCTGGATGAGCGTTAAGCATACCTCTCATACAAGTCTCTTTATCTATTCCTAAAGCTTCACCAACAGCCAATGCTAAAGATGCATTATCTGGGAATATCATATAATCAAATTTGTCTAAATATTCTTTACTTATTTTTGAATTATCTGCTACTATTACCTTCGTATTTCTTTCCTTAGCAACTTCTTTGAAGTAATCTAAGTAAGGGCTTGGTATAGTAATTAAGTGACCATCATATGGTATTGTAGCTGCAAATGCTTGAGCTACTTCATTTAATGTAGGCCCTAGTACATCCATATGATCTTCTAGAACATTAACTATTAAAACTATATTTGCTTCTAACATTCTAAATTGGAATACCTTTTGGTAATCTGGATTTACTGCCATACATTCACATACTAGAGCTTCTGCTCCTAAATCTACCGATTTTTGTAATACTTCTAATTGTTCTCCTATATTAGCCCCTTGTGGTTTTCTAACTATAGGATCTTCTTCATCTTGGAACCAATAAATCATTCTAGCTTCTGTTCCAGTAGTTTTACCTACTGTTTTATATCCTGCTTCAGTTAATATACCAGTTATTAATCTTGTAACTGTTGACTTTCCTCTTATTCCGTTTATATTCACTCTTATTGGTATTTTCTTAACATTTCTTTTTTGAGCAAGTTGCTCTCTTATACCAAATGCAAGCAGAGTGACTATACACAATACTATAATAATAATGGCTCATCCCTCCCTATTAATCGTAGTCTTATTATTTAGTTGCAGTAATATAAATATAAAATAAAATTTTATTTTATATGCAAATACAAAATGTTCGATTTTATCATATATTGTCTGCAAGATTCAATTATATCAAAAATTATTACATACTAAAAGTATTTATTTTAATTTCCAAATAATAAGTTTTTATAATCGTGCATTAACCTTCTTAATTCTGTTAAATAATTATCTCATTTTATAATATTTTAGATTTATTTTCAAGAAATAAATTTATTAATTTTTATCTATTTAAAGAAACATTTATCACAATATGTGTATATATAAAATTTAATGTTTTAACTCTATTTTTTAGACAAAAAAGGTGATTAATTAAAAAATAATTAATCACCTTTTTCTCATATTTATTTAGTCATCTAGTTTTAAAACTGACATAAATGCTTTTTGTGGAACTTCTACATTACCAACTTGTCTCATACGTTTTTTACCTTCTTTTTGTTTTTCAAGAAGTTTTTTCTTACGAGATATATCTCCACCATAACATTTAGCAAGTACGTCTTTTCTAAGAGCACTTATAGTTTCTCTAGCAACTATTTTATTACCAACTGCAGCTTGTATTGGCACAGCAAATTGATGTCTTGGTATTTCTTCTTTAAGTTTTTCACACATAGCTTTACCCCTAGAGTATGCTTTTGACTCATGTACTATAAAGCTTAATGCATCAACTTGTTCTTTATTTATTAGTATATCTAATTTAACAAGATTAGAAGGAACATATCCTTTCATTTCGTAATCAAGAGAGCCGTACCCTCTAGTTCTTGATTTTAATGCGTCAAAGAAATCGTAAACAACTTCATTTAATGGTAAATCATAATGAAGCATTACTCTTTTCTCATCTATATATTCCATATGAAGCATAGTTCCACGTCTTTCTTGGCAAAGTTCCATAACTATACCAACAAAGTCTTTTGGAGCTATTATATCAGCTTTTACTATTGGTTCTTCTATCATTTTTATTTCTGAAACTTCTGGTAAGTTTGCAGGATTTTGAACCATAACCACTTCACCATCATTTTTAGTAACTCTATATATAACTGATGGAGCAGTTGTAACTAAGTTAAGATTAAATTCTCGTTCTAGTCTTTCTTGTATTATTTCTAAATGTAATAATCCTAAGAAACCACATCTGAAACCAAATCCTAAAGCTGCTGAAGTTTCCGATTCAAACTCAAGGGCAGCATCATTAACTTGCAATTTTTCTAAACAATCTCTTACGTTTTCGTATTTTTCACCTTCACCTGGATAAATACCACAATAAACCATAGGAGTCGCTTTTTTATATCCTTCTAATGGTTCTTCTGTTGGATTTGAGGCATCAGTAATTGTGTCCCCTACGTGACAACTTCTTATGTCTTTTATACTTGCTGCTATATAACCAACATCTCCAGCACATAGACTATCTAGTTCTGTAGCTCCTGGAGCCATAACTCCAACTTCAGTTACCTCGAATTTTTTCTTAGTATTCATCATTTCGATAGTCATACCTTTTTTAACTTCGCCTTCAAATACTCTTACATAAGCTACAACACCTTTATATGCATCATAGTATGAGTCAAATATTAAGGCTTTTAATGGTTTTTCTTTATCTCCTGTAGGAGCTGGAACATTAGCAACTATATCTTCTAAAACATCTACTATATTTAAACCACTTTTAGCAGATATTAATGGAGCTTCACTTGCATCAAGTCCTATAAGATCCTCAATTTCTTCCTTAACCTCATCTGGTCTTGCACTAGGAAGGTCTATTTTATTTATAACAGGTAAAATTTCTAAATCCTGATCTAGAGCTAAATACACATTAGCTAAAGTTTGAGCTTCAACACCTTGAGCTGCGTCCACTACAAGTAATGCACCCTCACAAGCTGCTAAACTTCTAGATACCTCATAATTAAAGTCAACATGACCTGGAGTATCTATAAGATTTAAATAATATTCATTTCCATCCTTAGCTTTATATATTAATCTAACATTTTGTAGTTTAATAGTAATTCCTCTTTCTCTTTCTAAGTCCATATTATCTAATAACTGACTTTTCATTTCTCTATCACTTACTAAACCTGTGTACTGTATTAATCTATCAGCTAAGGTAGACTTACCATGGTCTATATGTGCAATTATACTAAAATTTCTAGTTCTACTTTGTTTGTCCACCTTTATTCCTCCTTAAATAAGTTTTTATCATAAACTTTATTTTATAATATATATGCATTTCTGTAAATAAATACTGTATGACAAAAAAATAAGACTTATTTTTTAAGCCTTATTTTTATTATTTTGATTTATTTTTATAATTTGTATACTCTTATGTTATTAATAAACATAAAATAGATTTTTAAATACTTCATAAGATTATTTTTACTATCATTATCTAAGATTTTATTAATTCTATAATCAATCAAAAATATACTACTAACAGTAAGAAGTATCATTGTTAACATAAATATTTTTCTACATACTGATTTATATTTTTTTTTTAAAATTTTTTCATTTTTTATTTTTTCTAATCGACTCATTTATATACATACCATCTTTATTTTTTAATATCAGAATAATATTCATCTAAAATTTCTGCTAAGTACTTACAAGTTCCTTGAGATTCCTTTGTACTTGTAGCATTATTACCTATTTCTATTAGTAAGCCATTGTCAGCCATATACTGATTAAATCTACCATATGGTTTAACTACTACAGGACAAACCAATCCTGGATATTTCTTTTGGGCTAATGCAGTTATTTCTTCTGCTTGTCGCTTTAATTCTCCAACATTTTTATTTCTTTGACCTACTACTAAGAAAAATTTAGATACTGTTTCGCCATTAATTTTAGTAGTATATTTATCATGTAATTCTTTTTTATCTTGTGTAGTTTTTATACTTTGACCATCTCTATGTAAATCTATTGATATTTTCACAGAATCATATTTTGATAAAACAGATTGTACTGTTTTTCCACTCGTTGCATAAGCTTCATTATATGCTAAATCATTATATTTAGTACTATGAATCACGCCCCAACCTTTTTCACTCAACTCTGTAGTTAAAACACTTCCTACAGACATAACAGAGTTTTCTATATCTGTTGAATGATAGTTATTTTTAGACGAATCAGAGTAAGTTTCACTACTGTGAGTATGATAAATCAACATTTGTGGTTTATCATTTGTTATTCTTATATCATTTTTATATTGTGAATCAATTAAATTGCTAGCTTCTTTAGATTCTTCACTTTTTGTTTCTGGTACATTTTCCTCTCCAACATATACATTTATAAATTCATCCTTATTATTTTCCGACTTTTTATCTGAATCGTTATTATTTTTATTATTATCTTCATCGTCTATTACTTTAACTTCTGGATAAGATGATTTAACTAAATATTCTAATATATCTTCTTTATCTAAAGCATAGGAAAAAGTAGGTAAAATACAAACTATTAAAAATCCAAGTTTTATAGTTTTTATTTTATTTTTTATCATTTGAATTCCTCCTCTTTACGAAGTTCTCCCTGGATGAAGAGATTTATTCAATCCTTCACTAATAATTATGGCTAAATTTTCTATAGTTTCATCTATATCCTTAGGAGTAACGATTAAGTTTTTATCATAAGGATCTAGGGAATCTCTAATTAATTGATATTTTTCTTCCTCTTGTAGCTTGTGTAACATATTATAAAAAGCTTCACCTTCATTAGATTGTTCCATTAAATTTTTTATAGCTAAATCTAGAACATCACTAGTTAGCGTAGCTGCGTCTACAACAGTAGGCACTCCTATTGCTACAACATCTACTCCTAGGTATTCCTTATTTAACGATTTTCTTTTATTACCAACGCCTCCACCTGGTGAAATACCAGCTGTAGATATTTGTATGGTAGAGTTTACCCTATCCATCTTTCTTGATGCTAATGCATCTATAGCTACAACTCTATCAGGCTTAATAGTATCTACTATAGCTTTTACAGTTTCACTTGTTTCTAGACCTGTAATTCCCATAACTCCTGGACTTAAAGCTGATACTTCGGTAAAATCATCATCATAATCTTTATTATAATTTTTAAAAATATGACGTGTCACAAGAGTTTTTGATACTGCTCTTGGGCCTAGGGCATCTGATGTTATATTCCAATTTCCAAGTCCAATTACTAATGTTTTTTTATGTTCTTCCTTACCAAAAATATCTTTAAGTTCATCAGCTAAATAATTTATTATTTGATTTCTAGATTCATCGTCATCATATTTCATTAATTTACTTTCCAATGTTACATATCTACCAATTCCTTTATTCATTATTTGAGAACCTTGTTCATCTAATACATCAACTATAGTTACTATGCAATCATTAAGTTGTTTATTTACGGTTTTAACACCAGGTATTTCACTGCTATCATTACTTTCTTCAATTATCTCTCTAGCTTCTAAAGCTAAATCTGTTCTAATTTTTATCATAGTTTCCTCCAGTATATAATTAAATGATATTATTGATTATTGACATGTAATTGCATTTTAAACATTATTTATCATTTTTATTAATTTTATGAATAATCAAATAAGTCATTGTGAAATATTGCCATCTGTGATAAAGTATGTTTTACACAAAACACAATCATCAAATTATATTTAACTAATAAATATTAACTCTTGATTTTTATATTTATTTCTGTTAAAATCTAATATGTTGACGATGAGAATAATTATATTTACAAGGAGGTGTTTTTCGTGGCAAACATAAAATCAGCTAAAAAGAGAATAAAAGTTATCGATAAGAAAACTGCTTTAAACAAAGCTAGAAAATCTCAATTAAAAACTGCTATAAGAAGATTCGATGAAGCTGTTACTGCAGGTAACGTTGAAGAAGCTACAGCTAGATTCCAATATGCTCAAAAAAGAATATACCAAGTAGCATCTAAAGGAACTATACACAAAAACGCTGCAGCTAGAAAAGTTGCTAAATTAGCTCAAAAATTAAACGCAATGAACGCATAATAACAGTTTAATTTTTATAAATTTAACCCTTGATTTTATCAAGGGTTTTTTATCGTACAAAAAAGTCTTAGTTTTTTAACTAAGACTTTAACTAATATTTCTCTGGCAATACTTACTTACTAAAATCTCTACCGCCAAAGTATCTTTTATTAATCCATTTTTTATTTTAAAATCATTTTCTAATATAAAATTCAACATATCTATAATTGTATCATCAGAAAAGTTACGACTCTGTTTTAATGCTTTATTTACTACAAACTGTCTAATATTCAATCTTTTACATATATCATTTATAGGTACCCCTTCAATTTGTAATTGCTTTACTTGTAAAACAGTTTTAAATTGCCTACTTATCATAGCAAATATACCAAGGACTGATTCTCCTTCTTGAATCATATCATTTAGTATTTTTACAGCAGAAGAAGAATTTTTCTCTCCTATATAATCTATAAGTTTAAAAATATCATTTTCTATTTTCTTTTGAGATAATCTATCTATAATTTCATTAGTTACTTTATTTTCTTTGCCTACAAAGGAGCTTATTTTTATAATTTCATTTTCTAAATCAGAAAGAGTTTTTTCACTATTTTTTTCTCTATATCCTTGAGATTCTATAAAATACATAACTTGAGAATTTTCTATTATTGTTTCAAAGCTTTCAAATTTTCTCTTTGTCCATTTGAACAAATCCATATCAGAAATTTTATCACAATTATATACAATTCCCTTTTCTTGAATTTTTTTAACTATTTTCTTCCTTTTATCAACTTCTCCATATACAACAAATACTAATACCGTACTTTCAGATATATTATCTAAGTAATCAATAAAATATTTTTCATCACCTTCAGAGAAATTTTTTCTTTTTCCTTTTAACAATTCAAAATCTTTAACTATAGTAATTTTATTATCATCCATAAAAGGTAATGTTTCCACCGAACTTAATAATTGATCTAAAAATACTTCCTTACCATCTATAACATCTAAGTTGAAGTCTAGCATAGACTCATTTAGACTTTCTTTTAAATTTTTAATAGCATTATCAATTAAATAATATTCTCTACCATATAAAAGATATATATTTTCAAAGTTTTTACTTTTAATATTCCTTATAATATCCTTGTAATCCATTTTCTTGCTCCTTCATAATTTTTAACTCTCTATATATCATATACGAAAAAATTAAAATGTAATAAAAAGTTACATAAAATAATTTAGGATTGTCTATTTCAATATATGCTAATTTCGTCATTGCGAGTTTGTCTAATAAATAATATACCATAATAATAATGCTTTTGTTCAAATATGCTAAAATTTTTGCTAAGAAAATATTAAATCTAAATAAAATTACACTAATAATACTTAAGTTCATAATAATTCCAATTACTGGTACGATAATTATATTTCCAATGATAAACAATAAAGGAATTCCCTGAAATGTATAATATATAATTGGTAAAGTCAATATATTTGCACTTACACTTATAGATACTATACTTATTTTCAATTTCTTAATTATAATTTTATAAAAATATATTATGGATAAAGTAGCTAAAAAAGATAATTGAAAAGATATATTATAAATAACATAAGGATTATTTATAACTAAAAATATTCCTATCAAAGATAAACTACATATCCCATCTCTTTTTTCTTCTAAAAACACAGCCATATACATAATAAAAACAAATACTATAGACCTGCTTATAGAAGGTGAAAATCCAACTATAATACTATATACACCCATGATTATAGTTAAAATCACAAGTTTATAAAATTTGTTAATACCTTTTATTATTATAGCAATTATAGTGCATAAAACTCCTGTATGAAGGCCAGAAATTGCTATTACATGACTTGTTCCTGTTTTCGAGAACATTTCTTTTTCTTCTTCACTTAAATTTTCTTTTTGACCTAATAATAAAGAGTTAATAAAATCAGATTTATCTTTGTATAAATATCTAAAATTATTCCTAATATTCATTTTTATATTTCCTAAAAATATATAAAACCTATTTACTCCTACTACTGTATAACCTTTTGCATTTATTATTCCCTTATATCCCATACTTCTCACATATCTACCATAGTTAAAATCATCAAAATTTATTTTATCTAAAGTTTTTATATTTCCATTTATTTTAACTATTTTGCCTATTTTTATGTTTAATTTTCTACTATAATCATTTACTAAGTATTTATCAATTTTGTATTGGTCGTATTTATTTTTTTCTATCTTGTCTTTTACAATACCTTCAATAGTTATATTTTCTTTATCTTTAATATTATCCAAAGATTTATCTTTCGTATAAACAAACGATAAAAATAATAAAAATATAAATACTAATAATAGAGGCCTTCTCATATTCCCTCCTACTTTATTTTTTATTTTTATTATCATCATCTGTATAAATTTCAAACATATATAATTTACTTACAATAAAAAAACATATTCTCAATAAGAAAATATGTTTTTTATAATATATTAAACTTCTGCAGTTTCATTCAATGCTTCTTTTAAAACATCACCTAATCTTTTTATACCTTCTACTATTTTTTCTTCTTTAGAGCTAGAATAATTTAATCTAAAGTAATTTTCTTTATTTCCCTCCGGGAAGAAAAATCCTCCTGGCACATAAGCTACCTTATTTTCCACACATTTTTTCATAAGGTCTTGTGCATTTAATTTTTCAGGTAACTTAACCCAAGTAAATAATCCACCATGAGGATGAGTAAAACTAACACCTTCAGGAAATTCTTTTTCCATACAATCTAACATTAAATCTCTACGTTTTTTGTATGTAGATTTTATTTTTTCCACATGTTCATCCAAATCATAATCATCTATATATTTACTAAGTTCTCTTTGACCTATTGTAGATGTTTGTAAATCAGAATTTTCTTTACATGTTATAAATTTTTGAAGTATATCTTTAGATGCACAAGTCCATCCTAATCTATATCCTGGACAAAATATCTTTGAAAAAGTTCCTAAATAAATTACAAGACCTTTTGTATCAAAAGACTTTAATGCTGGTAAAAATTCTCCCTCATATCTTAATTCTCCATAAGGATTATCTTCTATTACAGGTATTTCATATTTATTTACCACTTCCATAAATTTTTTACGTCTATCAAGTGACCAAGTTACTCCTGTCGGATTTTGAAAATCTGGTATTACATATATAAATTTTACTCTATCATTTTCTTTTAATATTTTTTCTAATCCTTCTGTTATCATTCCTTCTTTATCTGTAGGAACTTCCATTATTCTTGGTTTATATCCTTTGAATGCATTTAATGCTCCTAGATAAGATGGACTTTCACATAAAACTATATCACCTTCATCTAAAAATACATTTCCTGCAAAATCTAAAGCTTGTTGTGACCCACTTGTAACTAATATATCCTCTGCTTTTACATTAGTTTTACCTTTTTCATTCATTCTTTTTGCTATATGATTTCTTAGAGGCAAGTACCCTTGAGAGCCTGAATATTGTAATGCCTCTTCTCCATTTTCATCTAATACCTTAACTGATACTTTTTTCATTTCTTCTACCGGAAATAATTCAGACGCTGGTAAACCACCTGCAAAAGATATTATGTCTGGTTCTTCTATAAGTTTTAATATTTCCCCTAATTCTGATTTTTTAAATAAATCCATTCTTTTAGCATATTTAACTGCCATTTACTTTCACCCCTCTTTGACAATTTTCTTAAATTTCTAAATATTTATAATCGTAGTTCTTTTAGTTAGCTTTTTCAACTACTTTTTATATTTTGTATGCAAAAAAGACAACTCTATAGTTGTCTTTTATATATACTCATTTACATAATTTTCTTTTTTAACAAAAATTAAATCTAAAAATTCTATAACTTTTTTATTTTCTTTTAAATCATTTAATAAATATGCTTCTTTTCCATTTATATAAGAAAAGGCTAGTTGAGTTATGGTATTTATATTAAATTCCACATCCGGTATATAATCACCACTTTCAACATTTAATTTATTGTTGTTAAGGTGTATCTTAAATATTTTATTATTTTCTTTTATAAAATCATCCTTTACAGAAATATTTATACTTAAATTTTCATTACTTTTTATATTTAAGCTTTCTAAATATTTTTTAAAGTTTATTACTCTTCCCATCATAAACGGCTTTAATTTAATATTAGCTGTTTTAGGATTAGATAATATAAATCTTATTTTGTCATCTATAGGAGATGATATTGTGACTTTTTTGCATTGGGTATTGTGATTATATAAAAATCTTAATATTCCCTTCAATGCGTTTAAGTTGTTATAATATAACTCTCTCACAAAAATATTTTCATTATTTATAAAGTAAATTATATAACCATCCTTAAGTTCATCCTCATGAATATAAATATGACCATCTTCACTTTCTACTTCTTTAAATAAATTTTCATAATAATTTTCATCTCTAATTATCGTTCCATTTAGATCTTTTAAGAAATTATTTTCTATATTTATCAAATCATTAATATTATCTAATTTAGCTTTTTTTAAACATCCTTTAGATTTAAATCCACTTAAATCTTCAATATCAATTTCATATTCTATTTGATCATAACAATGTTCATATCCATATTTTCGATATAATCTATAATCTATAGGCATTAAAATTGATACTAGTTGATTTTTTCTATATAGCTCATTTAAAGTAAAATCCATTATATGTTTCATATAGCCTTTTCCTCTAGCTTGAGGAAAAGTAGATACACCAACAACATAAGATGTATCATATATTTTGTCATTTAGTTTTAAATTATATTGACTTAATTGCAAAGAAGATACTATTTCTTCATCATCTTCAACTACAATAGTATTTTCATGTTTATATTTATCATTAAAATAATAATCAGTAAACTTAGGTCCATCATCAAAACAATAGTTCCAAATATCTATAATATTATTTTTATCACTTTCTTTTGCAAACCTAATATTCATAAATATTATACCTCTCTAACAGTATATTTTTCTACAAACTTCACTGGATGGTAAGAAAGTTTAGCTTTTCTAAGTCCTTCTATACCTAAATCTTCTTCTCTATTTACAAACTCTACATCGCTAAATTCATTAACTAAAAATTGTTGATTTATATAAGGATATAATCCTCTTATACTTGGATTGGCTTTTTCTATATGAATTAAAGCCATATTAGGATTTAAATATTCTCCCATTGTAAAAGCTTCTAATTTTCCATCTATAAATATACCAGCTATTTTAAGCTTATCCTTTATAACTGGGAAACTATTGAAAAGTTTTTTTATTCCTATTAACTCTTCTTCCATTTCTTCATCTACTTGTCCATTTTCTTCTTTATTGCTTGTCCACTCTTCCACTAATTTTAAACAAGCATCAAAATCATTTTCGTCTAATAATCTATATTCAAATCTACCTTCATATTCTTTTAAGAAGTAATTTATATGATTTCTTTTTTTAACATTTTTTCTACCTTTTAATTCTCTCATGCTATCCCCGTCATAAACATAATCGAATAAATCTCTTTCTTCTGTATAATCAAATTTATCTGGATAATTTTCTTTTAAGTAATCTACAACTTCTTTTGTTATACCTCTAAAGTAAATTTTCTTTTGCTCTTTTTCAAAATAATCTATTACAAATTTTATTACTCTTGGCATATCTTCTTTTTTAGCTAGTGGTAATATGGAAAATGTATTGCCTTCGTATTCTGCAACTATTACTGCAAAACCATCTCCTATATAATATCCCGTTTTATATAGATGTTGCCACATGTATAATGTATTAAAACAATACTCGCACGCCTCATAATCTACTAAATCAAAATATGGATTAAGAAGTTCTCTAGATTCCATATCTATATCTCTAAATATCATAATTTCCTCCTATTTCATTGCTTATAATTTTATGTTAATAGTACTCTTATTGTGTCTTTATATTAAGTATTTTCGTTCTAAATTTAAAATTAATATATATGATACCCTAACAAAATATATATAAACATTTTATTTGAAATCAAATAAGTATTTTTTTATTCATTGTATATAATAGCACTTTTGTTTAAATGAGACAAAATTTTTTTCTTATTTAGTTCATTTTTTTCTTATTTGTATATTAATCTATAAATTACTCAATAATTATGAATAAAATATGAACTTTATTTATAGGAGGATTAATTTTTGAAAAAAATAAAAATAATTATAGCAATTATTATACTTTCTTTAAGCCTTTGCTCTTGTGAAAAATACGATAAATTTTTATCTGTACATATAATAGATGTTGGTCAAGGTGATAGTATTTTAATTAAAACACCTAATAATAAAAATATATTAATAGATGGTGGTGATGAAGATAATAATAAAATAATCAACTCTTATTTAAAGTCAAAAAATATAAAAGAAATTAATATGATTATTGCCACTCATTTAGATAAAGACCATATTGGCACATTGGATTATATTGTTGAAAATTATACTGTAGATAAAATTTATACACCAAATCAAAAAGACGACTCTATACCCTACAATAATCTATTAACAGCTTGTAAAAATAAGAATTTAAAAATCAATCATCTTTCCAAAGATGACTCTATAAATTTAGATAAAGATATACATATAAGCGTCCTTAGTCCTTCTTATATTCAAAATAATGATAATAATGCTAATTCAATTGTTTTTAATTTATCTTATAAAGAAATGGATTTTCTTTTTACTGGCGATTGTGAAAAAGAAAATGAGTCAGAAATAATTAATTCTTACGATTTAAGTGATGTAGATTTTTTAAAGGTTGCTCACCATGGTAGCTATACTTCCTCTAGCGATACTTTTGTAAAAGAGGTTTCACCTAAAATAGCAGCTATTTCTTGTGGTTACAAAAATAATTATGGTCACCCTCACAAATCTACCCTTGATACATTGAAAAAGTACAATGTTAAAACTTTTAGAACTGATTTAAATGGAGATTTAGTTTTTTATAGTGACGGTTATAAAATTTTCACGACTAAAAAATATAAATAATTTAATATAACCATATATACTAAACTTTCTTACAATATAAAAGCTCTATACTACAATAGAGCTTTTTTGTCTTTATTTTAATAAGTCATTAACTACCACAGAAGCTATAGTAAGACCTCCTACAGAAGGTACAAAAGAAACACTTCCTGGAGTAACTTTTCTTCCATTCATTACTTTTTTCTTTAATTCTTGTGGTTGTTCTTCTGAATAAACTACTTTAAGTTTTTTTATTCTTCTATCTTTTAATTCTTTTCTCATAACTTTTGCCAGTGGACAAGTATGAGTTTTATGTATATCTGTAACTACTATTTTAGTTGGGTCTAATTTATTCCCCATTCCCATAGAAGATATTAATTTTAGACCTTTTTTATTACATTCTTCAACTAATAAAATCTTTGAAGTTACCATATCTATGGCATCTATTACATAATCGTAATCTTCTACTAATATTTCATCTGTAGTTTCTTTATTGTATTTTTTAGCTATTGCTTTTATATTTAAATCTGGATTTATATCTAATAATCTTTCTTTCATAACTTCAACTTTTAACTTACCTACTGTTGAATGAAGAGCTGGTAACTGTCTATTTATATTTGTTACATCTACATCATCAAAATCTACTATTGTTATATTGCCTATACCTGCACGAACTAAGGCTTCTGTAGCAAAACTTCCTACTCCACCTACTCCAAATACTATAACATTTGATTTTTCTAATTTATCTATGCCTTCATCTCCAACAATAAAACTTGTTCTCATTGTAAAATCTTTCATATTTTGTTCTCCTTGAATTTTAAATAAATATAATTATAAATTATCTTATACTTTTTTTAAATACTTTTTATAATTATTTTACAAATAAATATATTTAAACATGATAAAGTATAAATTATAAAAATAAAAGCCTTAAGAGTTTTTAGTCTTAAGGCCTTTATTTTATTCAACAATATATATATCTATAGTTCTTTTACCCCAATTATTACACTGAGATTCACTATTCATAAATATATCTATTTTATTACCTTTAATTCCTCCACCACAGTCTTCAGCTATAAAATACTGATCAAACTGAGGTATATATATTTTACTTCCATAAGGTATTACACTTGGATCAACTGCTATAGTTCCCCATTTAGGAACAGTTCCTCTAGATGTTATACCATCACCACTATAAGCTGTAGCTGATACTGTTATTTTTTTCCCTAGATTACTTTTAGCATTACTAGATTTTTTGCTAACAGTTTTAGTTTCTTTTTGTGATTTTTGTTTTTTTACCTCGGTTCCTTTTTTTATAATTTTATTCTTAGGTTCTTTTATTATTTTTTCTTCTATTAGTTTTTTACTTACTAATTTTCCCTCTTTATATTCAGCTTCATAAGTAAATTCTTTACTTCCTTTTTTACCTTTTTGAACTACTTCTTTTTCACCTTTTAATAAAGTACTATCTTTTTTCACAACAGTGTCATAAGGTATATCCTCTGTCTCTATAATAGTTTCTTTAGTAACTTGATTAACTTCTATTTTCATTCCATCTTCTAGAGAGGCATCTAAATCCTCACTAATTATATCATTTGAATTATAATCTATATTATTTTCATCTAAAACACCTTGAACATCTGATTGAAATGAATTTACTTCTATTTCTTGACCGTTCACTATTAAAACAACTTCTTTATTAAAGGCAATATAATTTGCTGTTACAATCCCCAAAGATAATAGTCCCGATAACATAATAGATTTTATTTTCCTATTTAGATAACTCAAACTATCTCCTCCTACGTTTTATTTAACTTTAAATTATTCGTCAAAAGTTATTTTGTTACTAAATTGTAAACTATATTTCTTATCTCGTCAACTTGACAAAAAACACAAAAAGTGCTTAAATAGCTATTTCAACTATTTAAGCACTTTTACTTAAACTTTAACAAGTAACAAATTTGTTACATTTTATTCCAATTTTATATAATTTGATTTATAATTTTATATGTTTGGTATTTGCCAATCAATAGGCGTCTTACCTAACTTAATTAATATATCATTTATTTTAGAAAAATGTTTACAACCAAAAAATCCTCTATAAGCAGATAATGGACTTGGATGTGCCGCTTCTAAAATATAATGTTTTTTGTTATTAATAAGAGATTTTTTCTTTCTTGCATTGCCCCCCCATAAAACAAATATAACAGGGTCTTCTCTCTCATTTAATTTTTTTATAATTTCATCTGTGAATATCTCCCAACCTTTATTTTGATGAGAGTTAGCCTCTCCAGCTCTAACCGTTAGTGCTGTATTTAATAATAAAACTCCTTGATCTGCCCAAGGAATTAAATATCCATTGTTAGGTATAAAGCACCCTAAATCATCTTTCAATTCTTTATACATATTTAATAAAGATGGAGGAGTTTTTACTCCTGGTTGTACAGAAAAAGCCAACCCATGGGCTTGATTTTCTCCATGATATGGATCTTGTCCCAAAATAAGCACCTTTGTATCTTTATATGAAGTATGCTTAAGAGCATCAAATATATTATACATATTTGGATATATTACTCTAGTGCTATATTCTTCTTTTAAAAATTCTCTTAAATTTATATAGTATTCCTTTTTAAATTCATCTTTTAATAATTCATCCCAGTCATTACCTAAGTTAACCATTTTTGCCTCCTATTTAGATATTATATCTTCTTCACCATAATTATTAGTATCATCCGTAATAATTTTAATATGTACCTTATTTGGCAGACAAACTATACTTTCACTAGGCTTTGTAATAAAACCTTCATGAATACAAACTTTATCTGGACAAGATGCTTCTGTGATTTGAGCACCATGATTATGAATTTTAACCACATTATACCCTTCTTCACTTTCTATTTTAATTTCATCTTCATCATCAATATCGTAAGTTTTATATAACTCATTATCAACATAGATTTCTATTTGTTTTCCACTTTTAGCATTTGTAAAATGATTAATACCAAAAGATACTACAACTATTAATAAAATAATAAATATTAATATAAAGTCTTTCTTTTTCAAGTCTCAACCTCCTAAAGATAAATATTATTTATAAATATTTATGTTATAATTTACATATTAAATTAAATATAACATAAATATCTGGAGGAATCATTATGAATAAGAAAAAACTATCATTAATAATAATCACCATAGTTATCATATGTTCATCTTTTTTTATAATAATGGCTAACAAAAAAGAAGATAAATATTCTAGTACATATTATAATTTAGGAACTATAAATGAAATAACTTTATATAACATAAATAAAAATGAAGGTGATAGAATTCTAAAAAATTGCGAATCAATTTTAACTGATATAGATAATAAAATGAGTTGTCAAATTTCTACTAGTGAAATTTCTAAAATAAATGAAAATGCTGGTATAGATTATGTTCAAGTATCTGATGATACTTATTATGTCATCAAGGAGTCTATAAATTTTTCTAAAATGTCAAATGATACTTTTGATATTACTATAGGTCCTATTATTGATTTATGGGCAATAGGAACAGATAATGCCAAAGTTCCTATAAAAGATGAAATAATCGACAAATTGTCATTAGTTAATTATAAAAATATACTTTTCAATGATGATAATAAATCCATAAAACTAGCAAAAAAAAATATGAAAATTGATTTAGGCGGTATTGCTAAAGGATATGCCGCTGACAAAATTTATAAGTACTTAAAAGAAGATGAAAATTTAGAAAATGCTTTAATTAATTTAGGTGGAAACATTTGCATCCTTGGAAATAAAGAAAAAAATCAACCTTTTTCTATAGGTATACAAGATCCTACCAAGCCCCGTGGTAATTCCATAGGAAATATTAAAGTTTCTGATAAATCAGTCGTTACTTCAGGAATTTATGAAAGATATTTAGAAAAAAATAATAAAATTTATCATCATATGCTTAATCCTCACACTGGTTATCCTTTTGAAAATAACCTGAGCAGTGTAACAATAATTTCTGATAAATCTATAATATGTGATGCTCTATCAACTACAACTTTTGGACTAGGAATTGAAAAAGGATTAAAATTAATAGAAAACTTGGACAATGTGGATGCTATTTTTGTTACAAAAGATAAAAAAATATATTTAAGTTCTAATTTAAAAGATAAACTCAATTTAACAGATAATAGCTTTACTATAATAAATCAGTAATAATTTCATTTAAAATAAAAAACTTTGCTTTATACTTTAGATATGTAGCAAAGTTTTTTATTTTAGTTTACACAAATTAATTCTTTCATCTTTTCAAATTTTTTATCACCAATTCCATTAACATTCTTTATATCTTCAATGGTTTTAAATTGACCATTTTCTTCTCTATGACTTATTATCTTATTAGCTGTAGCCTCTCCCACACCTGGAAGTTTATCTAGTTCTTCTAATGTTGCTGTATTTATATTTATCTTTGATGAATCTTTTGCAGTATTTTCATTTTTTATTTCAGCATTTTCTATATCCTTCGTATTATTTACATCCTTCAGATCTTCTTGTTTTGCCTCTCCTATTTTAGGAATTATATAATGCTCTTCATCTTTAACTCTTATGGCTAAATTTATATTATTTAAATCTGCTTTTTTCGTTGTTCCACCTAGTTTTTCAACTGCTACAGCAAGTCTATCCCCTTCTTTTAAAGTTACTACTCCTGATTTATTAACTTCACCACTAACATAAACTGTTATTTCTTTATTGCTAATATTTTCTTTTTCATCTTCTATCTTTTCTTTTTTATCATTATTTTTATTTTCATCACTTACTGTGGATTCTTCTGTCAAAACATAAATATCATCTTTAGAATTTAATTTATCCTTTACTAATAAAATAGTAGGACAAATTAATAATATTATTGCAAATACAAATATTTTCTTCTTGTTCACTATTTTTTATACCTCCTTAATTCTATTATTACCAAAAATATGATATACTAAAATACAAGATTAAAATTGGGAGGTTATATATGAAGAAGTTTTTATCTTTGGTTATAGTATTTCTTCTTTCTATAACAACTTTTTTAAGTCCAATTTCTTCTTTTGCTGATAGTAAAGATGTATCTATTTCTTCTCCAAATTCAGTAGTTTTAGACTATGAAACTGGTAAAGTTCTTTATGAAAAGGACGGAGATAAAAAAGTATATCCAGCTTCAACGACAAAGATATGGACTGCTTATTTAGTTGTAAAAAACGTTAAAAATCTAAATACGCCTATAGAAATTGATAAACATCTTTTTGTAGATGGTTCAAGTATGTATTTAGAAAAAGGGGAAATTTTTACTGTAAAACAATTACTACAAGGTTTGCTAATACATTCATCTAATGATGCTGCTGAAGTATTAGCTGAGTATGTATCTGGTAATAAAGCTGATTTTGCTAAATTAATGAATAAAGAAGCAAAATCAATCGGAGCTAATAATACTCATTTCAATAATCCTCATGGATTACCAGATAAAGACCACTATACTACAGCTTATGATATGGCTTTAATAGCTAGAGAAGCTATGAGCAATGAAATTATAAGGGAAATAGTAAGTACAAAATCAATAACATTTGAAAAAAGTGATACAGACAATTATAGGTGTTTTACAAATAGAGTATTTTTCAACACAAATAAATTTTTAACATCAACTGAAAAAATTAAATATAAAAACAAACTTATTGATATAAAGTATGATATAGTTGATGGTATTAAAACAGGATATACTGATGATGCCGGAAGATGCTTATTGTCAAGTGCTGTAAAAAATGATATGAGAGTTATATGTGCTGTTTTTAAAGACCATGGTACTGACGTATATGTAGACTCTAGAACTCTTATAGATTATGCCTTTGATACTTATTATACTAAAACAATAATCAATAAAGATGATTATACAAAAACAAAAAGAGTTTTATTTACTAAAGAAAAAGAATTACTTTATACACCAGCATTTAATTATAAAGTAGTCTTAGAAAAAGGTAACTCTGCATCTGAAAATTATACTGCAAAGTCAAAATTAGACTACAATTTACCAATAAAAAAAGGTGATAAAGTAGGTACACTAGAAATATACAACGGAAAAACTTTAGAAAAAACTATAGATTTAGTTGCTCAAAATGATTTAAATAGTTTCTTTGGATTTTTAACTAATAAAAATATAATTAAATATTCAATTAGACTTGTTTTAGCATTAGTTACTCTATTCATTTTATTTTTAGCATCTAAAATAAGAAAAAAGAAAAATATAAAAAAAAGAAAATCAATAAATTCTAATAAACGTAGAAGATAAAAATAAGATGGATCAAATCCATCTTATTTTTTATTTTAAATTTTTCTTAATCCCCTTATTTAAAATATTTTCATAATCTATAAAATCATAAATATCTTCATCAAAAACTTCAGAAAAACACTTAAGTTCTTCTAGTGATAAATCTTCTATTGCTTTTTCATTATCTTCACAGTAAATCACAATTTGACCCACAATCCCATGGGCATCTCTAAAGGCTACATTTTTATTTACTAAATAGTCTGCAACTTCTGTAGCATTTAAAAATCCACCTTTGACAGCTTTTTTCATATTATCTTCTCTGATTTTTAAAGTAGCTATCATTTGCTCCATTATTTGAAGACACATTGAAAGTGTATTAACACTATCAAAAAATCCTTCTTTATCTTCTTGCATATCTTTATTATAAGCTAAAGGTAACCCCTTCATAACTGTAAGTAATGAAATTAAATTTCCATAAACTCTACCAGTTTTTCCTCTTATCAATTCAGCTCCATCAGGATTTTTCTTCTGTGGCATAATAGAACTTCCCGTTGAGTATAAATCATCTAATTCAATAAATTTAAATTCTTGAGAACTCCAAAGTATTAATTCTTCACTAAGTCTACTTAAGTGCATCATAATTATTGAAAAATCACTCATAAGTTCTAATAAGTAATCCCTATCACTTACTCCATCCATAAAATTATCCATAGGCTTTTTAAAACCTAATTTTTCACAAGTAATATTTCTATCAATATTATGTGTAGTTCCTGCCAAAGCTCCACAACCTAAAGGACTTTCATCCAATATTTCTAAAGCATTATTTAATCTTTTACTATCTCTATCTAGCATATTATAATAAGCCATAAGATGATGTTTAAAAGTCACTACTTGTGCTCTTTGAAGATGAGTATAACCTGGCATTATAATAGGATTATTATAAGCTACTTCTTTTAAAGTACTTTTTAATTTCTCTACATAGTTAATTATTTCTCTACATTTATCCTTTGCAAATAATCTCATGTCAACAGCTACTTGATCATTTCTACTTCTTCCAGTATGTAGTTTTTTACCTACATCTCCTACTCTATCTATCAAATTAATTTCAATAAAACTATGTATATCTTCATAATTTCCTTCAAGAAGTAATTTTCCTTCTTCTATATCTTTTTCAATAGATTTTAATCCATTAATTATAATTTCCCCTTCTTCTCTTGTAAGCAAATTCACTTGAACTTGCATATAAACATGTGCTAAGCTTCCCTCTATATCTTTTTTATATAAAAGTGAATCAAAACCAAAAGATTTATTAAACTCCTCCATTAGTTTATTTTCTTCACTTCTAAATCGTCCTCCCCAAAGTTTCATTTTATTTCCCCTTTCTATTACATTGTCATACAATTTTTAGCATTTATTATATGATATCACAAGCCATTTCTATACAGTAATAACTTTTTATATTATTATTTATTTTAATATACATTACAAAAAAAGATAAAAATATAGTATAAATTAAATAATTTACACTATATTTTTTATCTTAATTTTCACTATCTTTATCTACAGCAACTTCCTCATCTAATAAATGTAACTTTCTTGCCACAAATTTTGTTGTACTACCTTGTAATATCAATGTTATTAATATTGTCAGAAATACGATAGATGATATTATTTCACTTCCTGGAACTTTCATAGATGTAATAATCCCACAAAGAGCCGCAGGAATTACTCCTGTTTCTCTTACCCACATCATAAATAATATTTGATTTTTATTCCATTTTGCCTTTCTATCAACCAAAGTACATGCTAATACACAGATAGGTCTTACTATAAATATAAATCCTAACACACATATTAAAGACGGACCTAAATACTTAAATAATACATCAAGTTGCACTTGACTACCTAAAATTATAAATATACACATTCTACAAATAGTACCTACAGTTTCTGCCACATGACAATCTGCATCATAGTGTTTTTGGCTAAGCCATAACTTAAAATTTTGTTTGTTGCCTGTAACTAATCCAACTATAAAGCATGACATATAACCACTTCCACCTAAATAAGTTGAAAGCTCATAAGCTATAATTACAGATAAAATTGATATTATAGGTGTATAATCTTTAAAAATACCTTTTGGGCTATCATTGACTAGAAATAATAAAACTAATCCTGTAATTAAACCTACCATTATTCCTACTATAATCATAATACAAAGACTGTAAATATTTTGTTGTATAGAAAATTTTCCTCCCATAATTATGGACAATACCGCAACAGTCATTATAGCTCCTGTAGCATCATTTAGTGCAGATTCACTAATAACAGTCTGTTTAACTTTTTTATCTATTTTAACTTGATTAAATATTGGTACGATTGTAGCGGGGTCTGTTGATGCGATTATTGATCCTGCCAACAAACAAGTCATAAAACTAATTTGAAAATTAAGTCCAATTAATTTTGCCATAAGAAAAGAAGTTATAACGACCCCTAAAGTAGATAATAAAAATACAGATATCTTAACATTTTTTAGAACCTTTAAGCTGACCTCTTTTCCACCCATATATAAAATAAATGCTGATCCAAAGGTTAATATTAATTGATTTTCTAATTGAAATTGAGATATATCAATTATTTGAAGTACTGATGGCCCTAAAAAAATACCAACAATTAAAAATAACACTACATCAGGAATGTTTATTAATTCACTTCCTTTGCTACAAATAATCCCCGTTATAGCTATTGTTGCAAATAAAATTAATAACTTATTACATGCTATTGCATGAATGGATGTTTCCATAACTCCATCTCCTTTTGATTATGCTAATTTTAAATTACTATCATATTAATAATTATAAACAAAAATGACCATCTGCGATGGTCATTTTTGTTAAATTTAGGTTATATTTTTATATTATTTTACAACTGCTATTACTTCTATTTCAACTTTAACGTCTTTTGGTAATCTAGCAACTTCAACACATGCTCTAGCTGGTTTATTTTCACCAAAGAATTCAGCATAAACTTCATTTATTTGAGCTGTTTCTGCAAATTTTTTCATTTCCGGATCCATGTCTCTTTGAGCAACGTATGCGTCTACATAAGGAACATCCGTATTAAAACTCAACATTCCGGCAATATCGTCTGTCGTAGAAAAATTTTCTTTAAGGTTATTAATCTTTTCTTCGGTCATCTTATAATCACCTTCACTCGGAACTATATCTACTGCAAAGAATTTTACTTCACGCTTTTCATCCTGCTTAAAGTTTTCTTTCTGCTTGTTGTATAGATTTTTCAACTCAGATTCGCTAATAACTACCGTAGAATCGGGTATAGAAGTATAAGATTGTTCTGCATACGCAAAATCTACACTATTTTTAGCACCGTTATAAGCCGCTTCCAAATCGAACTTATTCGGAGCCATAGATTTTGACAACAAAGTAAAATATTTTCCGACCAGCTGTTGTTGTTTCACTGTCTTTTCAATATTTAACCAAGCCTCGCGTCGAGCTTTGAGCTGTTGTGCCATTTCTCCATTAAGATTCGACTCATCCTCATTAAGGACCACTTGCAAGAAATTCAACAACAAGTCTTTATTAAAAACTCCGGTTTGAGGATCGGTAAATTGTTGTTTTACCATAGGCACGATATTATCTCCCTGCAACAAATCGGCCAACTCTTCTTTAGATACCGTAAGGCCCAATTCGGCAGTAGCATCCGTCAACAAAATATCCTGCACCATCTGATCATATACTTCCTTGTTTATACGAGAAGCTGCACCTTCGGGAAGAGACATGCCATATTGTCTTCTATACATATTCTGCATCTCTTCGGTACGAGTCTGAACTTGTGCCTGAAATTCTTCCGGAGTAATTTTTTTACCGTTAACTACCGCTATTTTATTGCGGTTCATGTTAAAGAAAGTATGACCTGAATTTAAAAGGTCTCCCACGATAAAAGCCAGTAAAGCCACCCCGATCACTCCGACAAGAAGGCCGGCTTTACCTCTGATTTTTTGTAACGTAGCCATTTATTAGATTGTGTTTTTAGTTTTATATTTTTTTAAATTATTTTCCAAGTAAGTGCACGAAGATACGAAAAAAAGCATTTACAAACATATCGTAAAGTCAAAAATTTCCTTTAGTTCTCAATTTTCATTTTCACCAACTCTATTTTGGTTCTATTTCCTTTTAATATCTCAAATTTATAATTCTCTATTTCAATCGTTTCTCCGGGCTTAGGTATCGTTTTATAATGATAAAGAATATATCCGGCAATTGTCATATACTCATCAGACTCGGGTAACCCTATATCAAAAAGCTCATTAATCTTTTCTATTTCGACACGTCCTGAGAACTCATAACAGTTTTCTCCGGTTCTCCGGGCAATATAATTCAACGTATCGTGCTCGTCTTCAATATCTCCGAATATTTCCTCAACCAGATCTTCAAGCGTCACAATACCGGCAGTTCCGCCAAACTCGTCCACAACGACAGCGATACTTTTTTTCTGTTGCATCAAATTTTTCATTAATTTCTGAGCGGTCATCGTCTCCGGAACTAACAATATCGGCTTAATATAAGACTTCCAATCTGCCGCTTGTTTAAACATTTCGGAAGAATGTATATAACCCAATATATTATCAATATTATCTCTATAAACCAAAATTTTAGAAAGTCCGGTTTCAATAAATAGAGCAACCAAATCCTTCTCCGATGACATATCGATATCAACCGCTACAATCTCTGTACGGGGAATCATACATTCACGAATGCGTAAATTAGAAAAGTCCAAAGCATTCTGAAAAATTTTAACTTCTGTATCGACTTCTGCTTCTCCCTGCGACTTATCTATACTTTGTTGAATAAAAAAATCAAGATCGACCTTACTCATAGTCCCATCATCCCCCGACCGATCGATGCGAACCCCTCCTATCTTTAAGATTCCGGATGAAAGCAATGATGTAAATTTCGCAATCGGATACAGCAACAGATAAAAAACATAAAGCGGTATGGCAAAAACTTTTAATGATAAGTTAGGATTAATCCGAAAAATAGTTTTAGGCAAAAATTCGGCTGTCAGAAGAACGATCAATGTCGATACGACAGTTTGTCCCAATATAATAAATATCTCCTGATCCCAAATAAAGGAGAATACCGGAGAGAGCAAATCGGCCATACCGATGCCATAAATGACCAACGCGATGTTATTGCCGACAAGCATCGTAGAAATGAACTCTTCCTGATGATGATAGAATAAATTAAGAATACGCCCAAGAAGCGTCTTTTTCTTCATATCCAATTCAAAACGGACCTTATTTGAAGATACAAATGCAATTTCTATGCCCGAAAAAAATGCAGACAACAGCAATGGAATAATTATCATAAAGACCGTAGTCATGATTTTTCTCCTTTCTTTTGCGGTGCATAACGACGAGCATTCGTATCTCTCACATTTTTTAAACTGTCCGATTCACCCCGCTGTTCTTCGGCAGGCGATTTCATTGGAAAAATTCCGGTTGTCCGACGTATCGTGTACTGAGTCATAGGTTCATTAGAAACAAAACCGATCCCTTCTATTATGCGATCCACTTTTTCAATATGAATGGCACTATCCGAATATATCTCACGTTTTTTTTGATCCCAGAAAAGTAACTCGGTAAAGAATCTTTCATCCTGCAAATTAGCCATCTTTACATTCCCCCTGAGTTCCCAAAGCTGCTTATATTTATAAAAAATAGCTGAATCTCCCATAATAAAAGCATCTACATGAAAATTCTCATCGAATTTTTCCACATAAATTCCTTGCGGAAATAACCAATACGGTTCTTTCGCATTTTCAAACATCAACCATTCTTTAGCCTTGATACGATAACGAGTAATTCCCGAATCCGAAATCAATGTCGTTACATCGAAACTACTTAACGAGGGAACTTTATGCGGATCTGAAAAGGCTTTAACCACTTCATTTTTTACTTTCTTATCACAGGAACTAAAAAAAACGGACATTAAGATAAATGCCACTGCAAACGCAATACCGGTAAGCGGAAATCCTAATAAAGTTCTGCGAATCGTATTCATTCTGTTTTTCGGTTCTTTATATTAAAGGCAAAATTAAATATTTAGTTACAGAGCCGCAATTAATATCTCTCTTTTTATTGTTTTTATAAAAAAACAGAAAGAGATGTTATTCTTTTTATCGAACAACATCTCTCTGTATTTTGTAAAACAACGGTTATTCAAATTTCCGTTTAAAGAACCAAAGTTCATTAAAGGTAAGACTCAATGAAACCCTTAAAAAGTTTTCACGAATAAATGATGTCGGCGTAGATTGCCTATTTAAATATTCCAAAGAAAGGTTCAATATAGATTTATCTCGTTTTACTGGAAATCCGAAACCGCAAGTAATCCCATATTCATCTATATCACATCCCTTGACTTTGAGATAAGAATGATTATAAAATGCCCCTAACCGATAACGCATACGCTTCATATAATTCCCCGACATCGGATTTGGCAAAAACTCCGCACCAATGGCCACTTTTAAACGATTGTTCAAACTGTCTTTCACTCCGTCATACCTCACACTGCTCCAATCCTGAAAAGTGACATCAGCTCCTACAGTCAATCGTTCATCCCATACATAGGTAAAACCTGCACCTATGGAGGTAGGAAGAGAATATCTCGATTTTATACTCGATGAATCTGATCTCGATACAGAAGTCGACCCGGAAGTTGTAGAATAAATTTCCTCATAAGTATAAGTACGGCCGAGCAATTTTTTCTCTGGAGTATAAACCGCCCCTACGGTAATCCGGTTTTTCTTATTTATATTGTGCGTATATTGTAACCCGAACTCAACTCGAAAATCCGAAACATGCAATTTTTTCAAGAAAATACTTCCGATCGTATTATCCGTAGGCAACAAAGTCGTGGTATGCTCTATATTTCCAAAAAGATATGACACATTAGCCCCGAGATAAAGGCCTTTATAGATATGTCCGCTCAATCCGATAAAAGCCTGACTGATACCACCTTCCCCGACTTGTGTATAAGAACCGTTCGGAATCGAACCGCCAAAACTGTATCCTACCGAAGAGAACGGTGTCAATCCGGCACTTCCCGCCATATGACGCCCCAATGGGAACTGCAAAGCGACATAATCTAAGTTTCCGTTTACTTCAGATTCTTTCAAGGAATTTTCTTTCATCCATGTATTTTGCAAACTGACTCCTATGTCGAAAAGAAATGTCAAAGAATCCATCGCTGCATACGAAGCCGGATTCTTTATATTAATCTGTCGTCCACTTTGAAATCCATATCCGACTCCGCCCATTCCTCGATTCGCACCGACCGCATTATCTTCCAGAATACCATACCCGTAACGTGAATACGGAGAATTCGTGTTGTTCTGTGCCAAACTACTCATTCCCCCTA
>USRS01000019.1 GCA_900557165.1 uncultured Clostridium sp. | reverse complement strand
TTTTTATCATTAATTTTTGAACAACTGGTATTTCTTCTGTTGGTATTTCAACACCTAAATCACCTCTAGCCACCATTAATCCATCAGAAACTTGTAGTATTTCATCTAAATTGTCTACACCTTCTTGATTTTCTATTTTTGATATAATTTGGATATCAGTTGCATTATTATTTTCTAATACCTCTCTTATAGCAAGAACATCAGATGCTTTTCTAACAAATGAAGCTGCTATAAAATCTATACCTTGAGTTATACCAAATTCTATATCTGATATGTCTTTAGGAGTTAATGCTGGTAAGTTTATTTTTACACCAGGGACATTTACCCCTTTGTGATTTTTAACTATTCCTGAATTTTCAACTACACAATGAATTTCTTCTCCGACAACGTTTTCTACCTTTAATCCTACTAAACCGTCATCTATTAGTATAGTATCTCCCTCAACAACATCTTCTGCTAAACCTTTATAACTAACTGTACACATTTCCTTATTTCCTATAACGTCAGCCATAGTTATTATAAATTTACTTCCTTCTTCTAAGAACACTTCTGGATCAGCAAAATTTCCTGTTCTTATTTCTGGACCTTTAGTATCTAATAATATTGCAACCGGTTTCTTAAGTTCATCTCTAACCTTCTTTACAATATCCATTCTTTCCTTATGTTCTTCATGTGATCCATGAGAAAAGTTAAATCTACAAACATTAAGACCATTTTCTATTAATTTAGTTAATGTTTCTTCACTTTGAGAAGCTGGTCCTAAAGTACAAACTATTTTAGTTTTTTTAGCATTCTTTAGCATTTATTTATATCCTCCTAAATGTATTATATAGATAATATTTGAGCCATTTGATAGCTTTTTTTATCAAAAGATTTTTTCTTTGATAATGCTTCATGTATTTCCATATCTATGATTTTATCATCTTTTATACCTACTACCCTTGCTGACTTTCCATCTAGAAGTAATTCAACTGCTCTTACTCCCATTCTACTTGCTAATATACGGTCTGATACTGTTGGACTTCCTCCCCTTTGGACATGTCCTAAAACAGTTACTCTAAGATCTGCACCTGTTCTTTCTACTATTCCTTTTGCAATATCATTGGCATTACCAACACCTTCTGCTACTACAATTATACTATGTCTTTTTCCTCTTTTTTTAGTTGTCTCTAGTCTTAAACAAATATCTTCTATTTTATAATCAACTTCTGGTACTATTATTGTTTCAGCTCCTCCAGCTAATCCTGAATATAGAGCTAAGTCTCCACAATGTCTTCCCATAACTTCAACTATATTTACTCTTTCATGAGATGAAGATGTATCTCTTATTTTACTTATAGCATCTACAACTGTATTTAATGCAGTATCAAATCCTATTGTATAATCAGTATAAGCTAAATCATTATCAATTGTTCCTGGTATACCTATTGCTGGGAAACCTAAATCACTAAGTTTTTGAGCTCCATTGAAAGAACCATCTCCCCCTATTACAACTAAACAATCTATTCCATGTTTCTTAAGAATTTTAACTGCTTTTTGTCTACCTTCTTCAGTTTTGAATTCTTCACATCTTGATGATTTAAGAATAGTTCCTCCTCTATGAATAATATCTCCAACTGACGATAAATCCATTTCAACTAAATCAGATTCTATAAGACCTTTGTAACCTCTATTGATACCATATACCTTACACCCATAATATATGGCAGATCTTACAACAGCCCTAATTGCAGCATTCATTCCTGGTGCATCCCCACCACTAGTCAATATTCCTATTGTCTTCATAGTACTACCTCCTAATATCCTATATCCTTAGAGTTTTATAATATTTTATTCCCTAGGTTAAATGTTTTTATGAAATTCATAAAAACATTTTTACCTATTATATATTGTGTATTATATCACAAATTTCCCCTCATTTTTATATAAAACATCAATTTCTACTAAATTTTAACTTTTACATTTTCTTTCCCTAACAATTCTTGTAATTTAATTTCTAATGGAGAATTTAAATTTACCTTCATACTATTCCATTTAAACATTCTTCTAGGTTGTTCTGTACATACATATATATCATCGTTACCTTTATATTGAATCAATATTTTTTCTATAGAATTGATAAGTTGTTGATTGTCTATAGTATCTATTTTGACAAAAATACCACTTGATGATTGTTTTTTATTTTTTGCATATGAATTATTATAATTGTTACTTTTAAAGCTACTCTTATCGTTTATATCCTTGATTTCTCTTGCTATAAGTTTTGCACTTTCCTCTTCTTTTATGCTAAGCTTCCCTTTTATATAAACAATACTATCTTCATTTAATATGGAATTGTATTCTTTTAAAGTCTGTGGAAATACAATGACTTCAATAGTTCCATATAAATCCTCCAACTCTAAAAATGCCATAATATCATTTCTCTTAGTTGTTTGAATTCTTTTGTTAACTATCATTCCACCTAAAATAACTTCTTTTTCATCTAAATTTAAATAAGATTCCATGTCCTCTTTAAGAACATTTATTTTTCCATTATCTATTGAAGTATTATTTTTTAATTCTTCTTCATACTCACCTAAAGGATGACCACTTACATACATTCCTAATACTTCTTTTTCCATAGCTAGTCTTTCTCTTTCCTCAAATTCGTTTATTTTCGGAATAGAGCTAATTTCCTGTTGGACTTCTACAGTTTCTTTTCCCATTTGAAAACCATCAAATAAAGAAATTTGACCCTTTACATTTTTCTTTCTATCCATAGATACACTGTCTAATAATTTTTCGTATCCCATCATTAAACTTGCCCTGTTGTCACTAATATTATCAAAAGCTCCGCACTTAATTAAACTTTCAAGCACTCTTTTATTTAAATCCTTTGAATCTAGTCTTTTTACTAAATCAGCAAAATCTTTAAAGTCTCCGTTTAATTCTCTTTCTTTAATAATATTATTTATTACATTAACTCCTACGTTTTTAACAGCAGCTAAACCAAATCTAATGTTGTGACCTTCAACTGAGAATTTGCCAAAACTTTTATTAATATCTGGTTTTAAAATTTCTATATCTAAAGCACTACATTCTCTGATATATTCAACTACTTTGTCAGTATTGCCCATTACACTAGTAATTAAGGCTGCCATAAATTCCACTGGATAATATGCTTTTAAATATGCTGTTTCATAAGATACGACTCCATATGCCGCCGCATGCGATTTGTTAAATGCGTATTTTGCGAAGTCAATCATATCATCAAATATTTTATTTGCTATATCTTCTGGAACACCATTTCTTACACAACCTTGTATTTCGATATTTCCATTTTCATCTTCTTTTCCATGTATGAAATATTGTCTTTCTTGCTCCATGACATCCATTTTCTTTTTACCCATGGCTCTTCTAACTAAGTCACTACGTCCATAGCTATATCCAGCTAAATCTCTAACAACCTGCATAACTTGTTCTTGGTAAACTAAACAACCATAAGAAACTTCCATTATCGGTCTTAAACTTTCATGGATATAAGTTATTTTGTCTGGATTATGTTTATTTTCTATATAAGTTGGAATAGAATCCATTGGACCTGGTCTATATAAAGATATACCGGCTACAATATCCTCAAAATTACTCGGCTTAAGCTGTTTCATGAAACTTCTCATTCCCGAACTCTCCAATTGGAATACTCCTAGTGTATTTCCTGAAGAAAGTAACTCATAGACCTTTGGATCATCATAATCCATAGAAGAAAAATCTATTCTTTTTCCATACTTTTTCTCAATTAAATCAAGGGCATCTCTTATAACTGTAAGTGTTCTAAGGCCTAGAAAATCCATTTTTAAAAGTCCTAACTCTTCTAATGTTGTCATTGTAAACTGAGTACTTATAGATTCCTGATGTCTATATAATGGTACATATTCATCAACAGGATCTTTAGATATAACTACACCTGCAGCATGGGTAGATGCATGTCTAAGCATTCCTTCCATCTGTTTAGATATATCTATTACTTCTTTTGTTTCAGCATCTTGTTCATATAAGTTTCTTAACTCCGGATTTACTTCTAATGCTTTATCTATGGTCATTCCTAAATCAAAAGGAATTTCCTTTGCTATTTTATCTACTTTATTGTAAGGAATATCTAAAACCCTTCCAACATCTCTTATAGCTGCCTTTGCCTTCATAGTTCCAAAAGTTATAATTTGTGCAACATGGTCATCTCCATATTTTCTCTTTACATAATCTATAACTTCTTCTCTTCTTTCATAGCAAAAGTCAATATCTATATCGGGCATCGAGACCCTCTCTGGATTTAAGAAACGCTCAAATAATAATGAATACTTAATTGGATCTATATCAGTTATTCTTAAGGTATATGCAACTATAGAACCTGCAGCACTACCTCTACCTGGTCCAACCATTATATTATTCTCTTTTGCATAATTAATAAAATCCCATGTAATTAAAAAATACTCTATATATCCCATTTTTGAAATTACATCAATTTCATAATTTAGCCTATCTATTGCTTCTTGTGTAGGTTCTTTATATCTTTCATTTAAACCTTTAAAACACAATTCTCTTAGATAACTTTCTGTTGTATAACCTTCTGGCACATCATATTTGGGTAAATGATAAGTATTAAAATCAAATTCCACATTACACCTATTGGCAATTTCTATAGTATTGTCTAAAGCTTGATGAGCATATGGGAAAAGTTCTTCCATTTCTTCTCTTGATTTTAAATAAAATTCATCGCTTCCGAACCTCATTCTACTTGGATCATTTAGTGTTTTACCCATTTGAATACACATAAGTACATCATGTGTTTTAGCATCTTCTTTATTAACATAATGAAGGTCATTTGTAGCTACTAAAGGAATTCCCGTTTCCTTAGATAATTTAACTAATCCTGCATTTACTTCTTTTTGTTCTGGCAAATGATGATCTTGTAACTCTAAATAAAAATTATTTTCTCCAAATATATCTCTATATAATAGTGCAAATTCTTTTGCCTTTTCATAATTTCTATTTAATATATTATTAGATACATCTCCTGCTAAACAGGCTGATAGCGCAATTATTCCTTCACTATGTTCTCTTAATGCTTCCATGTCAACTCTAGGTTTATAGTAAAATCCTTCTACATAAGAAGTGGATACTAATTTTATTAAATTTTTATATCCTGTCATATTTTCAGCAAGTAATACCAAGTGTCCATATCTTTTGTCATAATTAGGATCTTTATCTCTTAAACCACGAGCTGCCGTATAAACTTCACATCCAATAACAGGTTTAATTCCTGCCGCTTTAGCTTTCTTATAAAAATCTATAGCTCCAAACATACATCCATGGTCTGTTATCGCTATAGCTTGCATATTCAATTCTTTTGCTCTGTTAATTAGTTTATTTAACCTGGAAAAACCATCTAATAAACTGTACTCTGTATGCACATGAAGATGAATAAAATCTTTATTCATTATGTCACCTCCTAATTTTCTAAACTTATTTTATCACACTTATACAACTAAAAAAGAGGCTATATATATAACCCCCTTAATAATTAGTTTTCATCATTGCTTTCATTATCAAATTCTTTGTTTCTTAACTCATTAGCTATATCTTCAATTTTTTTCAATCTATGATTTACTCCAGATTTACTAATTGGAGGATCTAATAATTCTCCCAATTCTTTTAATGTTAAATCTTCATTTTCCACTCTTAATAAAGCAATTTGTTGTAAATTTTGTGGTAATTGATTTATACCCATTTTTTGTTGAATTAATTTAATATTTTCTACCTGTCTAACAGCTGCATTAACTGTTTTTGAAAGATTTGCTGTTTCACAATTAACTATTCTATTTACATTATTTCTCATCTGCTTTAATATTTTTGTATTTTGAAGGCTTAAAAGAGCTTGAAAAGCACCTATAAGACTTAATAAATCTGATATTTGTTCACTTTCCTTCAAATATACAACATATGAGTTTTTTCTACATACCATTTTAGCATTAAACCCTAAAGAATTGATTAAATCCATTAATGATGTTGCAAATTCTTCATTACTTGCAACAAATTCTAAATGATAATTTTTTTCTGGATCACTTATGGACCCACCTCCTAAAAAAGCACCTCTGATAAATGCTTTTTTACATTCTTCATCTTCATAAACCCACGATGGTACTGTATGGCATGGTAAAAAATCTTTATTTTCATCTAATAAACCTAATGATTTCATCAACTCTTCAGATCCCATTTCACTTGTTACTGTTAGTACATAGCTATTATTTCTCTTTAACATTTGATTCTTATTAACTACAATATTAGTATTTATATTAAAATTAGATTTCAATATTTTAAAAACTTTTCTAGCTATTGAATTTAACTCTGTAGAAATTTTCAAATTAATTTTTTTATAACCTACAATTTGAATACTTCCAGCCATCTTTGCAATTCCTGATAATTCAGCTTTTTTACAACATAAACTATCGGATGCAATTCTAGATAATTCATTTTTTGTTTCTGTAGAAAAAGACATATATACCACCTATTATTCTAGCTCTTTTTTAATCTTTTTTTTATTTCTTTTAAAGCAACCTTGATAATTTCTTTTTCATCATCATATCTTGCTAGGTCAACTACTCTATCTATATGAATAAATTTAGCATCCACAAAACCTTCTTCTTTTTGTGGTATTGTATCCATATTTTTAGATTGCATTAAATACCAAAATACAGTTTTATGAACAGATCTATTTTCATCCCAGTTTTCTTTAAAAGTATAATGTATTTCCCCAAGATATTTTAAGGTTTCTGCTTTTACTCCAGTTTCTTCTGCTACTTCTCTTAATGCAGCTTCTTCGTTATTTTCGCCTTCTTCTACTTTGCCTTTTGGCAATACCCAATCGCCATTGAACTTCCTCAGTAAAAGAATAGCATTTCCAAATAACACCACCCCACCGGCACTAATCTCTTCTCTCATAGATGTTCACTCCTTAAAACTAACATAATAATAAGGATTTCTATATAATCGTTATAAAATCCTTTTTTACATTGCTCTATCATCACAATGATTTAGTGCCAAATCATTGATTATATCACATATGGAGTCTGCATGATGTCTAATATAATCATTTTTAATTTCTATTAAATCACCTTCTATTATTTTTATCCCCATATTTTTCAATGAATTTCTTTGCTCTTTACTTAATAATACTTGATTTGATCCATCTTTTTTGTATTTTTTAAAACAATCATCTGGTATTACTTCATTATTAGTTATAATATAATCAATTAAGTTTCCTTTTGTATGTTTATTTATAGCTTTAACATGATCTAGTACATCATATCCATCAGTTTCACCCGGTTGAGTCATCACATTTGGAATATATATTCTTGTTGCATTAGTTCCTTTTATGGCTTCAACCATACCATCAACTAATAAATTAGGTATTATACTAGTGTATAAACTTCCTGGACCCATTATCACATAATCAGCTTTATAAATTGCGTTTATAACTTCATCTAATGGCTTCGCATCCTTAGGTTCAAGGTAAACTTCTTCTATTTTACTTTTTTGTTTTCTTACTTGCCTTGGAATCTTAGATTCCCCTTTTATAATATTTCCATTGTTTAATTTAGCCATTAAATCTATGCTTTCCAATGTAACTGGTAAAACTCTACCTGTTATATTAAAAATTTCACTTAATTTATAAACTGCTGTCTCAAAATTACCATACAATCCATTCATGGCTGCTAGAAAAAGGTTGCCAAAACTTTGACCTTTAAGTCCACCTTCTTCAAATCTATATTGCATAACTTCTTGCATTGTTGGCTCTGTATTAGCTAAAGCTAATAAACAGTTTCTTATATCGCCTGGCGGTAACATACCAAGGTCAGACCTTAAAACGCCAGAGCCTCCTCCATCATCAGCAACAGTAACTACTGCTGTAATATTTGGAGTAATTTTTTTTAAACCTCTTAAAAAAATAGACTGACCTGTTCCTCCACCTATAACCACAACATAAGGCTTTTCTAATTTATCTCTCTTTCTTTTATTCTCTATTTTTACTTGTTTTTTTGCTTTTATGAAAAAATACAAACCTATAATCAAAGTAACTATACCTATAACATCTATTATATAGCCTAAATATTTCATAACTCTATCCACCTATCTTATCATAGAATCCCTATGCTTCTTAACTACCCTATAGTCTTGTTTCATTAGTTCATCACTTATAAGATTACATATAGTTACTGATCTATGTCTTCCTCCAGTACATCCTATACTTATAACTAAATGGTGTTTTCCTTCTTTTATATACTGAGGCACCAAGAAGTTAATCATATCTAATAACTTATCATAAAATTGATGACTTATTTCAGAATCCATAACATAATCCCTTACTTCTTGATCGTCTCCTGTTTTATTTCTTAATTCTTCTACATAATAAGGATTTGGTAAAAATCTAACATCAAAAACTAAATCAGAATCTGAAGGTATACCATGTTTAAATCCAAAAGAAACAACTGAAATAGTTAAATTATTATTTACTTCTCCATTGGCATAAATCTTACTTATTTCTTCTTTTAAATCTTTTGGTTTCATATTAGATGTATCTATTATGCAATCAGCTATTTCTTTTAACGGTTCTAATATTGTTCTTTCTATTTTTATACCTTCTGGTATCTGTCTATTAATTGCTAAAGGATGATTTCTTCTAGTCATTTTATATCGTTTTAGTAAAATATCATCTGAGCAATCTAAGTACAGTATTTCAAAAGGATATTTATCTTTTCTCAATACATTTAAACTTTCATGTAAGGCTTTAAAAAACTTTCTTCCTCTTACATCTATTCCTAATGCTACTTTATCTATAGTTGAATTAGATTGATAACACAATTCAGCAAATTTAGGGATTAATGCGGGAGGTAAATTATCTACGCAATAAAATCCCATATCTTCTAAAGATCTCATAGCTTCACTTTTTCCTGAACCTGAAAGTCCAGTAACTATTATAAATTTCATTTATAAACTCCCTTTTTATTAAAATTTTATATTTTCGATTAGAGATAAATCAATTTTTGCTTCTTTTATAGTATTTAATGCTAAATTAAAGTTACCTACATTTTTTGGAACATGAGCATCTGACCCTACTATAAAAGTATTACCTATGTGCTCAATTTGTCTAAGTTGATTGGCATTTAAAAATCTATGACTACTATTTATCTCTAGTTTAGTATTAGTTTCTTTTGCCACTTTTGCAACTTCTTCTATATATATATCCCCCTTATCTCCTGGGTGAGTTATAACAAATATATTATTATTTTTCATAGCATTTATAATACCTAAAGTATTGTATTCTTTTGCTTTTTCTGTTTTAAAAACATAGTTATTGGCATGATTAATTAAAGCTTTTACATTTGTTGGTTTTGATCCAAAATGATATCCAGCCATAACATAATCTAATACATCTCCTATTTTATCATCATAATCAATATTTCCTTTATCATCTAATATATTACTTTCTACTCCCAATAGAATTTTAATCTTATTTTTATATTTTTCATTTAGAATGTCTATTTCTTCTCTCATTTTAAATATATCATCTCTTTTTACACCATAAGTTAAATGTCCATAACTATGATCTGATATACCAAGAGTTTCAATACCCTTTGAAATGGCCACCTTTACATTGTCTTCTATAGTTCCTTTACCATGACTATATATTGTATGTGTATGATAATCAGCTAGAATTTTCATTTATTAGTCCTCTCCAATAATTTTAACTTCTTCCTCTAACATTATACCAAATTTTCCATTTACTGTACTTTTTACTATAAACATTAAATCTAATATATCTTTTGCATCTGCACCACCACTATTAACTACAAATCCACAGTGTTTATCTGATACTTGTGCTCCTCTTAAAGTTAAACCTCTAAGTCCACAATCATCTATTAACTTTGCTGCAAAATTCCCTTCTGGTCTCTTAAATGTACTTCCTGCACTTGGTAAGTTTAATGGTTGTTTAGTAACTCTTTTGTTTGAGTAATCAGCCATAGTAGCTTTAATTTCATCAATATTTCCTTCTTGTAATTCAATTACTGCTGATAAAACTATATAATCTGTTGATGATAATAAACTTTTTCTATATTCAAATTTCATTTCTTCGTTTGATAATTCAAATATATTTCCATCAGTGTCCATAAGCTTTACACTTTTTACTACTTGTTTCATTTCTCCACCATAGGCACCTGCATTCATTGCTAATGCTCCACCTAAAGTTCCCGGTATACCTGCTGCAAACTCTAACCCTGTTAAAGCATTTTTCATTGCATTTCTTCCTAATATAGAAAGTAATACTCCACTTTGAGCTTTTATTATTTTGCCTTCTATTTCATAATTATTAAAGTTATCTGATAATTCTATAACTATACCTCTAATTCCACCATCTTTTACAAGAAGGTTTGAACCATTTCCTATTACTAAGAATGGTATATTTTCTTTTTTAGCAAATTTTATAACTTCACTTAATTGTGCTTCCGTTTTAGGTTTTACTAAAAAGTCTGCTGGCCCTCCCACTCTAAAAGTTATATGTTTTTTCATAGGCTCATCAACTTTAATGCTTTCTTCATCTAATATATTTAATAGTTCTCTATATATAAATTCCTTGTTCATCTTATTTCCTCCCAGATTATTGCTTTTTGTTATCAATAATCTACTTTTATATTATAAATTTTTAACGTAATTTCTCTTTAATCATTTATCTTTATTTCTAGTATATGCTTTTACTTAAAAAAGGATAAATTTTAATTATAAAATGATTTTACCACATATCTTTATATTATGAATAGTCAATATATACGAATATTCTATTGTATTTTTTATATTACTTATTGCTGTAAATGCTCCTGTCATTATTTTAAATTGTATATCTGTGCGTACGTTAACTTTACCTAAGTCTTTTCCAAAATATTTATATTTTAATAAATAAAAGCAGCACTCTATTATCCATAAAGCGCTGCATTTGTTAACCAGTTTGCATTTCTATCTGGGAAGTTGAATGGCATCCAACTTTCACCTTTAGATACTTTATAACCTACACGAGCTGTTGTTTCTATCTCTCCACGTCTTGATGTTACTTTTGATCTGTCTCAATTTTTTATTCCAAGATTATCTGCATCTTTTATATTTATTTCTATAAATGATGAAGGTGCAATTTTCATTAGCTCCTCTGTTCTTCCAGTCATAACTCTAGTTGTATAATAGTATAATATACGTCCAGTCATAAGTATAGTTTGATACTCTTCATCTGGTAATTCAGCTGATGGAATATATTTAGTTGGATAGAAGTATCCAATACCTCTAGAGAATTTTCCTACATAAATATATATATAATAATGGGATAAACTCATATAAAGTTTATCCCATTATCTTTAACATTTTTATACAACAATTAATAATTTTATGATTGTTGCTTTGATGCTAAAAGATCATCTTTTAAGTATGTAGCATGATATAAGCAAGGAACTATTATAGCTCCTCCTAATATATTTCCTATTGTTACACATACTAAATTCTTAATTAATGCTCCCATAGTAATTTTTGCTCCTAAAAGCATTCCTGCTGGTATAAAGTACATATTTGCCACGCTATGCTCAAATCCGCATAAAACGAATAACATAATTGGGAACCAACAAGCAAATATTTTAGATATAATATCTTGAGAAGATGTTGCCATCCATACTGCTAAAACAACTAATACATTACATAAAATACCTCTACCTATCATTGTCATAACACTTAAAGATGCCTTACCTTCTGCAATAGCTATTGCTTTTGTACCTGCGTCTCCATCTAAAACACCAGTATAAACTACTATTAGCGCTAAAAGAACTGATCCAACTAAGTTAGATACCCAAACAACACTCCAATTTTTTAACATTTGCCCTGTTGTAATTTTTTTATTCATTACTGCTAATGTCATTAAGTTATTTCCTGTAAATAATTCTGCACCAGCTATAACAACTAACATAAGTCCTACAGGGAAAACTGCAGCTCCTGCAAATTTAGCTAATCCTGGGTCAATATTACCTAAAGTTTGGCTTACTATAGTATTTGCTAATCCCCCAAATCCTATATATGCCCCTGCTAAAATACCTAAATATATCATTGCTGATATTTTTAAGTTGGCTTTACCAACCCCGACATTAACCATTGCATTGGCTATTTCCTTAGGTGCTAAAAATCTTTTTTCCATAAAAATAACCCCCTTTTTGGAATTTTGTCTATACATTAATTATAGCAATATTCCACCAAAAAACTTAGAATTCTAACATGTATACAAAGTACTTTTTTATACATTACTCAAAATAAATATATAATATTATTTTATTAACATAATAACAAAATAATACTGATATAAACGCTAATGAACATAGAATAGTATTTAAATAGAATATAAATTTCCTACATAAAAAACATTGTGAAAAAGTTTTATAATATCTTTTCACAATGTTTTTTATCAAATTAATCCTTGCTACAATGAAAATAGAGGGTACTATAATAAATTACTCTATCTTTTCCATTAGCAAACAGGTATTTTTCTATTTTCTAGCACACTCACTTGCTGTTCCTTTTAATATATCAAGTCCATGATTCAACGCTGGCATTATACATTCCATACTTTCTTTCACTGCTTTAGGACTTCCGGGCATATTTATTATTAAAGTTTCTTTTCTTATAACAGACACTGCCCTACTAAGCATTGCCTTTTTAGTAAATTGCATACTATAGTTTCTTACTGCTTCTGAAATACCTGGAACAAGTTTTTCTGCAATTTCTAAAGTTGCTTCTGGAGTATTATCTCTTTTGGAAAATCCAGTTCCACCAGTTGTTAATATTATATCAACTAAATTTTCATCACATAATTTTTTCATTTCATTTGATAAAGTTTCTTTATCATCTGGTAAAACTTTATAATATGATACTTCATAACCAAATTGCGATACTATATCTTTTATTTTTTGTCCACTTTCGTCTATTCTTTCTCCCCTTGAACCTTTGTCACTTGCTGTAATTATGCCAACTCTATACATATGATTACTCTCCTTCAATTATTTCTATTTCATCACCTGGTTTTATTGTTCCACCATGTATAACTTTAGCAAATATTCCTTCTCTAGGCATTATACAATCACCCATTTTTTTGAATATTTCACAGCCATTGTGACATTTCTTACCTATTTGAGTCACTTCTAATATTACATCATTACATTTAAATTTTGTTCCAACAGGTATATTTTTTAAATCATATCCTTCTACAACTAAGTTTTCACCAAAAGCTCCTGAATCTACACCTGCGCCTAGTTCATTGAAAGAAACCACCTTTTCATAAGATAATAAACTTACTTGTCTGTGCCATTTTCCAGCATGTGCATCTCCTTGTAGACCAAAATCCTCTATAAAAATTCCTTCATCGATTCTTTTCTTTTGTACACCTTTTTTTTCACTTAAACATACATCAATAATTTTCCCCACTTTTTGCTCCCCCTTTTATCCACCAATTTGAACCATATTTTTACTTTCTATATTATTCATATCACTATCATGATAAAAATTATGTCCTAACGGTTTATTTTTAATAGCATCATGTATCATATTTGTTAAATCTTCATCTGAAATATTGCTTCTAAGAGGTTCTTTTAAATCAATGCCTTTATTATAATGTAAACATAATTTTAAAAATCCATTAGATGTAAGTCTTACCCTGTTACAAGTTTCACAAAATTCATGGCTTATAGCACTTATAAAACCTATACAACCTTTAAAATTTTCATTTGCATAATATACAGCTGGACCATTTCCCCTTTTTTCTTTTACTTTTTCAAATTGCCCATATTTCTCTTCTAATAATCCTAAAATTACTTCATTGGAAATGCCTGTATAAATTTTGCCATATCCTATAGGCATTAATTCAATAAATCTTACATCTATATTATTATCTTTTGAATACTGAGCAATCTTAACAATTTCATCAAAATTATACTCTTTAATAGCAAGACAATTTATCTTAACTCTAACACCTAAATCAACAAGTTTGTCTATGGCCATTGATACTTTTTCAAAGTCATCGCGTCTTGTTATTTTTAAGAATTTTTTTCTACTTAAAGTGTCTAAACTTACATTTATGGCATCTATACCAGCTTCATATAAATCTTTTGCCATATCATAAAGTAAAACTCCATTAGTTGTTAAAGTTACTTGTTCGATACCTCTAATATTTTTTATATCCCTTATTAAAGATACTATATCTTTTCTAACAAGGGGCTCCCCGCCTGTTATTTTAATTTTCTTAATTCCTAATTTTGATGCACACTTACAAACTCTTAAAATTTCATCATAGGATAAAATTTCATCATGAGGAATATTCTCAACACCCTCTTCTGGCATACAATAAACACATCTTAAGTTACATCTATCTGTTACTGATATCCTCAAATATTCTATATTCCTATTTAATTTATCTATCATAAGCATCCCCCATTACAGATTAAAAATCTTTATTTATAAATCTATAGATTAGATACATTATGCATATAATTCAATACTTCTGATGCTATTTCATCTATATGATTTAAATTTATTACTTTGTTATTAAACTTAACATCATTCAAATCTGATAGTATACCTATTAAATTTAATTTATTTTTTGAAAATATGGCTCTACCATAAGCTCCAGCTTTTTTATGTTTATATGTATCTGTTCATATATTATCTGCATTAAAATCTTGACCATCATGTTTTATAGTGACCACTTTATATCCCTTTTCGCAAAACTTAGGTATTGATTTAGTTATTAAAGTTGTCTTTCCAGAATTCTTACATCCACTAATCGCAAATATAAATGTTTTTTACTCAATTAACTATCTCCTACAAAAGTATAATTTCTACTTCGTCTCCACTTAAAACTTCCTTCGTTCCTACTTTTATGTCTACTAAACAGTTACATCCTAACATGGATAACATTGCTCCAGATTGCCTTTTTTCTTCTTTCTTTCAAATCCTCATTTCTATTTATTTGATAAATAAGTTCTTTTCCTATTGTTTCAAAAATTGCCAATACTGCAAAATAATTTCCTGATAAAGAAAGTATGGGTTTATTTTTGTAAACAGAATATAATATTTAAGTTGAAAATATCTACATTCCTTTCCCAAATCCACAATTAGGGTAATGGCATACTTCACAATTCAAGCATAATCCACCTAATCCTAATCTACTTAGGTCATCTTTACTTATTTTTTCATCTGCCATAACACGAGGTAGAATTAAGTCAAAAATCGTTCTTTTAGAATACATTACACAACCTGGTAATCCTATAATTGGTATAAGTTTGTCATTCTTTTTATAATATGATAGTAATAACATAGCTCCTGGAAGAACTGGTGCACCATAACTAATAATTTCTGCTCCTGTATCCTTTATAGCTTTAGGTGTTTTATCATCCGGGTCAACACTCATCCCACCAGTACATAAAACCATATCTGCACCTTTTTCAATAAAATCTAAAATTGCTTTTGTTATATTATCTGGATTATCATTTACAATCGTTTGCCCAAGAATTTCGGCACCAAATTCCTTTACCTTATCCATCACTACAGGTCCAAATGTATCCTTTATCCTTTCATAATAAACCTCATTACCAGTTGTTACTATTCCTACTTTTTTATGTACATAAGGTTTAATACTAAGTATAGGCTCATTTTTACATAATTCTTTTGCCCTTTTCATTTTTTCCTCTTCGATAATTAAAGGTATTATTCTAGTTCCTGCCAATTTATCGCCTCTTTTTATAGGTGTATTTCCATGTCTAGTAGCTATCATCATTTCCCCTAAAGCATTCACTTGTCTAAGTTTTTCAACATCTACTTTTAATAATCCATCTATTGTCGCACTTAACTCTATTTTTCCCTCTTTAACATCTGATTGTTCCATATAATCATTTTTACATATATCTCTCAAATACATGGCTGCTTCATTTTCATGCAACATACCTTCCGTTTTCTCCCATACATATAAATGATCTTTACCCAAAGATAATAATTTTTCAATATCTTCTTCTTTTACTACATGTCCTTTTTTAAAAGCAACTCCCTTAACCTTATCTTTAACTATTTGAGTAATATCATGACAAAGAACATGCCCAACAGCATCTTTTGTATTTATCTCTTTCATTATCTTCATTCCCCTCTATGAATATATAATCTATCTAAATTTTTTATAAAAATAAGCTTTCTAAATAAATTGTAGTTATTAGACTTTTTATTGTCAATTTAATTATTATAAAAACAAAACCAGGACAATACTTGTAAGTCCTGGTTCATAAATTCTAGATTAAATTTAACAATAAAACTTAGATGCACCTGCCAATTGTCTTTTCGACACTATCTTAGCCAGGTTTTCTAAAACAGCTATTCTTGTTTCTTTAAAACTTGCTATAAATACAAATTTAAAATCTGTAAAATCATCATTTATACTATATATATCAAAACAACATCTTATATTATCCACTAAGTATATATCTTGTAACTCTGCTTCTATTTCATCTGTCGTATCCTTTAGGAAGGCTTTTACATCTTCAAAAAATAAATCAAAGAATGATTCATCTATTTCTCCAGCTGATTCTTCAATCAGTTGTTTAGCTATTTCCTTTGAAAATATGCTTTCTGATAATTTACAATCAAATACCATTATATTTTTTTGATTTATAGTATTAGATATATCTTGTACAAAATCAATATCTGATCTAATTCCTAATATATCTTTTACTTCTTTACTATTTACATTAAGCTGACCTTTTTTATTCTTTAATTTAAGTTGTATCATAATATCCCGCCTCCTTTTCTAACAATCAAGTTATTAAAACATACCATCTTGTATCTATTTCGTATGTTTATAATCTTTAACCTTAGTTATCTTGTCCTACTTTTTGTATTTATTTATATGTATTATAGCATAACTTACTTATTGTTGACATATCATAGAAAAACAAAAAGAGTATCAAGCTAATGATACTCCTTCTATTATTCTTTATTTATTGTTGATTTTAATTGATCCATTTTATCTTTAAATGTATTAATTTCTTTATCAGATAATTTTATATAATCCGTTATTTTATTTATATATATAGGATTTTTTGTATCTATTAACTGTAAACTACTTTCCATTGCTAAAGTTCTTAGTTCATAAGTTTTTTTTACGTTTAATTTGGCACTTTTTAATACTTGTGTATATTCATCCTTTGATAATACGGGAACATCCATATTATCATATATTTTAACTACCTCTTCACACATATTTTTTGCATACAAAACTTCACTTCTTATTTGACTTAAATTAGCTAAACTTTTTTGTAGATTATTAGTATAAGGAAGGCATTCTCTCATAGGCATCAAAGCTTTTTTTTCTGTAGAATATATTTCCTTTCTGAAATCATCGATTTTCTGTAAATCTAATTTTCTTGTAAGTTCTTTATTATTCAATATATTTTTATCATTATCTAAATATGTTTCTAATACCAAATCATCTGAATAATCAAGAGTCTCTTCTATTATTTTAAGACCACTTAAATATATATTTGAAATTACTATTGTTGTTGATAAAATAACATAAATACTTCCATAAATGCACGCTCTTTTGAAACTTTTATAGTTTCTAAAAAGTACCGTCAATGGTATAAGGTATAAAAGTATGAATACTAACATCCATCTCATTTATTAACACTCCTTTATTAAATAAAATTGCTAATATTCCTTAATTATTATTCTTAGACATTATGTTTTATAGTATTTACATTTTTTTAATTTCTTACTCTATTATTTTTATAGGTTTAAAATTTATATAATCACTAGATGCTAAAATATAATCCACACCATTTCTCTCACCTTTTAATCCCATATCAAAGAATTCTCTTCCATGCAGGTGACCATAGATAACTTTTTTAACATTATATTCTTCATAAATTTCAGTAAACCCTGATGGTTGTAATTTATCATTCGTTGGTGGATAATGAGTTATTACTATAAATTCTTCACATCCATCTTTTTTAGCAGCATCTAAAGACATTTTTATTCTTAACTGTTCTCTTTTATAAATTTTTTCGTCATCTTCATCAAACTTAACTTCATTTGGACAAAGCCATCCCCTACTACCACATATACCTATATTTTCATATTTATAATATGTATTTTGTAAAAAGGATATTTCTTCATAAGCCTTTTTAAGCTTATTTAAAGATGACCACCAATAATCATGGTTTCCTTTAATAAAAACTTTCTTTCCTGGCAAATTATTAATTATATCTAAATCTTCTTTTGCCTCATCCATATTTATAGCCCAAGAAGTATCTCCAAGTACTAAAACAGTATCTTCATCACTTATAACTTCTTTCCAATTATTTATTATTTTTTCTTGGTGATTATCCCAATTATCTCCAAATACATCCATAGGTTTATTTACTGCTGTGGAGAAATGTAAATCACCTATTGCATATAAACTCATATATTCATCCTTCCTAGCGTGAAACATATTTATGTTTAAAAAGCTGTCTTAATAAAATTAAGACAGCCCCCCACTAATCATCTATTTTCGTATTTTTATAATTTTGTAATATTACTTCGATTTCTTCTTTTAGAGCAACAATTTCTTTAATATCTTTTTGACTGTCTATTCTATCTAGTCTTCTTTGATAATTTATAGCTCTACTAATTTCCCCTAAATCATATAACTCTTGTATTTCACTTAAAACTTCTCTAATAGTAAGTGATTTTGATTGATACATTACTTGAGCTTTCATTATTTCTTCTCGAATTTCACTCATTTCTTGATCTAATAAAAATGCAGCATCAGCAGCTCTTCTAAGCCTCTTTGCCACATCCTCTGGTATGTAATGTTCATATTTATATTTTAAAGAGTGTTCTATAGTTGCCCAGAAATTCATTGCCAATGTTCTTATTTGAATTTCACAAATTATTTCTTTATATCCAGCTATAGAGTTTATTGGATAATTAATTATGACATGATAGCTTCTATATCCACTATCTTTAAAATTAGTTATATAATCTTTTTCATATATTACAGTCATATCAGTTCTTGCTTTTATTAAATCAACTAAGGTATATATATCTTCAACAAACTGACACATTATTCTTATTCCAGCTATATCTTCAATTTCTTTTTCAATATCTTCAGCTTCTAGTCTATTGGCTTTAGATATAATAGATGATATTTTCTTCGTCCTCCCTGTTACAAATTCTATGGGAGAATATTCACCCTTTGTAAGAAATTCTTTTCTTATATTTTTAAATTTTACTTTTAGTTCTTCCACTGCGTGTTCATAAGGAGCTAATACTTCATCCCATTTTTCATACTTCATATTATTCACCCTTTATACTAGTTTCAAATCATATATATTTTATCATAATTTATGCTTTTTTAGAATAATAAAGCATTTCTCCCAGTTTTATACTATAATCCACTTGATTTAAATCACATAAATAACTAATTATGGACATTATAGTACTTCTAAAAAAATAATACTGGGTGTAATTACAAGATAAATTATTATTATTTATTATATTTTTTAATATATTATCTATGGTTATAGGTGATTTAAGTAATTCTCTGACTTGATTTATATATTTATTAATTGCATCACTATGTGATTTTATGAGAAGTTTACTTTCTTCCTTTGAGTAAATTTTTTTACTATGGCCTAAAACCATATATTCAAATTCAAGATTTTTTATTTTATCTATTGAACTTAAATATGACTTAACATCATACATTAAAAGTAGCTCAAATTTTCTAAATATATCTTCTCCCACAAATAAATCTCCAACAAAAAGTACTTTATCTTCTGTTAAAACACCTATACTACCTTCACTATGACCTTTTAATTTAATTATTTCTACTTTTTTATTGTTTAATACAATATTTCCTTCACTTACAACGTTGTCTATTTTAATTAGATTTTCTTTTTTATCTGATACTTTTGGATTTAAAAGTATGTTAGATTTTCCTCCTAATATACTATCTGCAAATTTATGTGGAAAATCTATATATATTTTTGCTTCTTTTGAAGATAATATTTGGATAGTTTCATCATTTATTTTTATTTGATTACATCCTTCATAGTGATCCTCATGTTCATGAGTATTAATTATATGACTTATTTTCATATTATTTTCTTTTAATAATCCCATTATCTTTTTAGGCCTTAATCCTCCTAGACCTGGGTCTATAATTAAAACATTATCTTCATCTAATTTAACTACTCCTGTATTTGTTCCACCTTTAATGTAATAAGTGTCCCCTTTTATGTTTATTAATTTCACTTATTCCACCTGCCAATTCATATTATTTAATTAACATTCGCTTTAATCTGCCTATAGTTCTCTTTGATATATGTTGTTCTTTAGAAATCCTCACTTTAATATTATAAGATATATTTTGATTTAATAGTGAATCAATAAAATATTCTACAATGCCTCTATCTCTAAATTCTATATCTATAATACCTTTAGTAAAAAGTCTTGAATCAAGAACCATTAAATCATCGGCAAAACTTAGTCTTTCACTTTTTGATAAATATCTATTTTCAGGTATAAAATCTTCACAATATTTTATTTTATAGTTTACTACTTCATCACTTATATCAAATCCATATTTACCCTTCATTATATTTTTATATTGTTTATTTTTCTCAGTTATATCATTTAAATTTTTATTATAGTCTTCTTTTTTCCAGTGACCAAACAGTCTACAATTTAATGGTCTTACTTCATAGATTTCACATCTATTATTTTCATCTTTAAATGGACAACAGTTTTTCTTCATAAATTCCATAAAATAATAATCCATTATTCTTCCAAGAGATTTTTTTCTTAATTCATCTTTATCTTGTAAATAATTATATATATTTAAAAATTCTATTAAATTAATTCCTACAGATTCCATACAGCAGCTTCCACACCCTGTACACTCACCCTTTGGTAAATTATCATATATATTATTAAGCTTATTAAATAGTTGATTTTTTTTAGCATAATCTACACTTTTTAAAATATCTGCTTTATTTATACTAGCCATTGTACATTCTCCTTGTTATAATTATTAGGTTAATACAAAAACTTATTATATCACTTTATTACTATAAATTGTAGGAGGTATCTTACTAAATGAACAGATATACAAAAGTAATCAATATGATGGAAAGTTATTTCACAAAAGATTTTGAAAAAGCTAAAAAGGGAATAACTAAAACTAGAGAAGTAAAAGAAGAAACAGTACAAAAAGCTTTCTTAAAAGGAAATACTGAAGTTTTAGTAATATTAGAAGATTCAGGTCGTGAAATACTTATCGATGATTTTTCTTCAGATGAAGATATAAAAAAATACTTAGGTGCAAAGTTCATAAATCCTAAGAGATAATTATTTAATTAATTCCAAAGATTTTAATATTCTTTGGAATTTTTTATTTATCATAAATTTAATATTAATTTTTATGTATAAATTTTCAATCAAAGGACAATAATACTAATGTAATTTAAATATTTAACTCAATCTCCCCCAATATAAAGCTTTCATTCCCCCAGTGGAAGCTACGTTTTTGCTAAAATAGAGAAGAATAAATTTATTCTTCTCTATTTTTTTATCCCCATAATCTATCCTTCTTTAAATTAATATTGATATTTATAAACAAAATAGCTTATATTGTATATTACATATAATTATATAAATATTTTTATTTGAGGTGATATAAATGATAAAAATCGGAAATTTAAATTTAGATAGCGACTTTGATTATAGAGTAATAAGAGAAGAAGATAATGATTTAGATTTATATATAGATATAAATTATAGATGTGTTGATATAAATATAGGAGAGTCTAATTTCTTTAATTCTCGAATACAATTTCCATATGTTAGATCTATTCTTATAAGAATTAATAAGGAAAGCCATTTGATGACTGTTCATCTTATGAGAGATATAGATTTATTCTCAGCCTTTGCCAACTTTGAAGTTGATTATACTAACAGCATCTTTAAAATTAAAAATTATCAAGAAAAAGTAATCATATATAAAAAATAATTTCAAAAAAATTAAGGGGGCCTTAACAGGCCCCGGTTTTTATCTATCTATTTTTTATAACTCAATTGTAGTATGTTTCTTTTTTTATGTCAATTAATTTTCTGAATATTTTAAATTTTTTATTTTGTATTCATTATATTATATATAATGTTTATTTTATTTAAGCATAATTTACATTTTGCTTATTATAATAATTATAGTATTTTTGTTATTACATTAAAAATATTAGACAATAATAAAATTAGTATATATTAATAGATTATTGTCACTATTGCTAAGATTTTGATATAATTAATGTTATATCAAATACTATATTTACTATATAATAGTATTCAATTTTAATAAAATACAATAATTAAATTACTAATAGTAATTTAATGAGAGGAGTTTTACATATGAGTTTATTTGTTTTTGGACATAAAAGTCCTGACACAGATTCAATATGCTCAGCAATATCATTAGCATATTTAAAAAACAAATTAGGAGTTGAAGCTAAAGCTTATGCTTTAGAAGAACCAAGAAAGGAAGCTAAATTCGTTTTAGATTACTTTAAAGTAGAATCACCAGAAGTATTACCTGCTGGAGCTATAAAAGGTCAAGATGTTGCTTTAGTAGACCACAATGAAGTTGCACAGACTGCTGATGATATAGCTGAAGCTAACTTAGTAGAAGTTATAGACCACCACAAAATAGGATGCTTATCTACTGATCTTCCAATATCAGTTAGAATAATGCCTGTTGGATGTACTTGTACAATAATATACAACTTATTCAAAGAAAATAATGTTGAAATACCTTATGAAATAGCTGGATTATTATTATCTGCTATATTATCAGATACTTTAATATTCAAATCTCCAACAACTACTGAATTAGACAAAGAAGCTGCTTTAGCATTAGCTGAAATAGCTAAAGTTGACTATGAAAAATACGGAATGGAAATGTTCAAAGCTGGTACTTCTTTAGAAGGATTCTCTATAGAAGAAATAGTAAACATGGACTTCAAAGAATTCGATATGAGTGGTAAAAGAGTTGGTATAGGACAAGTTATGACTTTAGACATAGATGCTGTTTTATCTAAAAAAGAAGAATTCTTAAATTATATAAATGCTACTGAATATGATATGTTAGTACTTGCTGTTACTGATATAATAAACGAAGGATCTTACTTAATATACAAAGGTGAAGATAAAGTAATATCTGAAGCTTTCGGTGTAGATGCTACTCAAGGTGTATTTGCTGAAGGTGTTGTTTCAAGAAAGAAACAATTAGTACCTAATTTAACTGAAGCAGTTAAAAATATATAATTAAATTTTTAATAGAAAAAATGACACAGATTAATCTGTGTCATTTTTTATTTAAGAAATATTAAAATTAATACTTCTTTTTATAAAATATTGTTTTGTTCATTGTTACAATGGTTTATTTTTCTGGTGTTTTGTGTTGTGTTTTTTTGGATTTACTTTGAATATTTTAAATGATATTACACAACTTGTAAATAGTTATTTATTTCCAATTATTTGAAATATTACATTTTTTCAACTTCTGGATATTCTACTCCAAAAGTTTCAACTGTCATAGTTTTTATTCTTTGGTCAGTTTTAGGTCTATCGCCTCTATCAACTGAAGTATTTGCTATTTCATCTACTACATCCATACCTTCTATTACTCTACCAAATCCTGCATATTGTCCATCTAAGTGTGGAGAATTTTTGTGCATGATAAAGAATTGAGAACCAGCACTATTAGGCATCATAGTTCTAGCCATAGATATTACTCCTCTTTCATGTCTTAAGTTATTAGCAAATCCATTGCTGTTGAATTCACCTTTTATTGAATATCCTGGTCCACCCATACCTGTTCCTTGTGGGCATCCACCTTGTATCATAAATCCTCTTATTACTCTGTGGAATATGATTCCATCATAGTAATTTTTGTTTATTAAACTTATAAAGTTATTAACTGAGTTTGGAGCTATATGAGGATATAGTTCAACTTTTATTTCTTTTCCATTTTCCATTTCTATAGTTACTATTGGGTTTTTATTTTCCATATTTGTACCTTCTTTCTTTATTTCCTATGTATGTCATATATTATTATATACTAAGTTGTAAAAAAATAACTACTTTATTATTTTTTTATATTAATATCTTGTGTATGATTTTTTAACATGTGGGTAACCCTAAAATATTATCCACATTACTAACAGATATAACTACAGATTATAAGCTTGTATTTTTCAAAGTTTTTATTTATATATATAAATAATTTATTATATTTTATCACCATGTTATCCACATATTTATCCACTTATCTACAAGTTATTAACACTTTATTCAGTTATTATTCACATTTACAATACTATTACTTTAAATATTCATCATCATTCGTTTTTAATCGATAATGTTCAACAATATTTCTAAAGTTTTAAAAAATTTTTTTATCTTTTCATTATCTTAATACAATACATTAATTCATCAATATCCACAATATCCATATTTAAATGTGGAAAAATCATACCAAGATTCTATTATACTAAATCTAAAGTTGTATATTCTTTATTAATTGTTTTTATACCTTGATTATCAAAGGCAATAGTTACATCTGGTCCTTTTAATGCCACAACTGTTCCTAGCCCAAATTTAGGATGATGTACCTTAGAGCCTAATTTCAAGTCATCTATATTACTTTCATTTGAAGTATTTTTAATAGTAGCTTGAGCTTTCTTAGCTGCTGCCATTCTATTCATATTATTCATTTTATATTTTTGAGTATATTTATCAAGTATGTTGTAATTAGCTTTTGAGAAAGATAATTCTTTTTGCTCTTTATTCAATCTTTCAATACATTCTTTAGGTAACTCTTCTATAAATCTAGATGCCACAGAAGGATTTGTTCTTCCATATAAGGTTCTTTTTCTAGTTAAAGTTAAGAATAATTCTTCTTTAGCTCTAGTAATTCCAACATAGCAAAGTCTTCTTTCTTCCTCTATATCACTATCTCTCATAGATTGTATAGCTCTGGCTATTGGGAATATTTTTTCTTCCATTCCTGCTAAAAATACCACAGGGAATTCTAGACCTTTTGATGAGTGAATAGTCATTAATGAAACCCTATCTTCTTGTTCTTCATCATCACTTGGCTCAGCATTAAGAGCTATACTAGTTAAAAATGCTTCTAAGCTCTTATCTTCACTACCACTTTCAAATTCAAGGGCAACTGATATAAGTTCTTGTAAATTTTCTAGCCTATCTTCGCCTTCATTATTTTTTTCTTTTAATAATTCATCTTTATATCCTGTTACATCTAGTATTTTTTCTATTACTTGACTGACAGTATACACATCTGTAAAACTTCTCAAAGTTGACATTAAATCAACAAATTCACTTATACTCGCTCTTGCTTTTCTTGATATATCAGAGTTATCTTCTATATCAATTAAAACAGAATAAATACTTTCTTCTTTTAGACTTGCTCTATCTTCTATTTTTTCAATTGTTCTAAGACCTATTCCACGTCTTGGGACATTTATTATTCTTTTTAAAGATATATCATCTTGTGGATTTTGTATTACTCTTAAATAAGCTATAATATCTTTTATTTCTTTTCTTTCATAGAATTTAATACCACCATAAATATTATATGGTATACCTGCTCTATTTAAAGCATCTTCCACAGAACGAGCTTGGGCATTTGCTCTGTATAAAACAGCAAAGTCCTTATATTCTCTATCTTCATACCTTCTCATATAATTAATAGTATTTGATATGAAGTCTCCTTCTTCAATTTCATTTTCTGCCAATTGAATTTTTATAAGTTGGCCTTCTTTTTTGTCACTCCAAAGTTTCTTTCTTTTTCTTTCTGTATTATTTGCTATAACATGATTTGCAGCATCTAGTATAACTTGAGTTGATCTATAATTTTGTTCAAGTTTTACTATTTTAACATTATCATAATCCCTCTCAAATTCCAGGATATTTCTTATATCTGCACCTCTCCAACCATAAATACTTTGATCATCATCACCAACAACACAAATATTTTGATGTTGTTTAGCTAATAATTTTATTAATTCATATTGAGCTTTACTTGTATCTTGATATTCGTCAACCATTATATATCTAAATTTATTTCTATAAAAATCTAAAATATCTGGACACTCATTAAATAACTCCACTGTTTTCATTATTAAATCATCAAAATCTAGCGCACTATTTCTTTTTAAACGATCTTGATATAGGGCATAAATTTCTCCAATTTTTGTTTTAGAAATATCACCTTCATTTAATTGCATATATTTTTTAGGAGAATATAATTTATCCTTTGCATTAGATATACAACTTAACACATATTTAGGGTCAAATGCTTTATCACTTATATCTAATTCTCTCATACAATCTTTAATCAAAGTTATTTGATCTGGACTGTCATAAATTACAAAACTTCTATTATAACCAATTTTATTTATACTTTTTCTAAGTATACGCACACAGCAAGAGTGGAATGTTGTAATCCACATTTCTTTAGTATCTGTACCTTCTAAAGTTTCTTCTACCCTTTCTCTCATCTCATTAGCTGCCTTATTTGTAAATGTTATAGCCAAAATATTTTCAGCCTTAACATTTTTATCTTCCATAAGATAACCTATTCTAGTAGTTAAAACTCTTGTCTTTCCTGATCCAGCTCCAGCAAGTATTAATACAGGACCTTCTGTATTTTCTACTGCTTCTCTCTGAGCTGGATTTAATTTTTCTATTATATCTGAAATCATATATTTCCTCCTACAGCTCTCATATAGATATATTTTAATCTAATTCTTAATTTTCTTCAAATTTCATAATACTATAATAATTGCCATGAATAAAATATAAAATACAACTACATAAAAAATACCTTAGGATTTTGGAGAATCCTAAGGCTTAGGTTAAGGGTTATTCTATTTTCAAACTATTTTGAAATAAAATAGGTTGAGGGCATATTTAAATTAAAAAGTGCCTAACTTCAAGTTAGGCACTAATATCTTCAAATAAAATTCATATGTAAGATACTTCTCCTTCCCCGAAGAAATCACTTTTTATTATAGGCAGGTCTCCTGGCTTAGCTTCATCCTACTCCTTCCCTTCCCATGAAAATTCACAGTGGTTAAAAAGTTTCGTCCACATTACAGTAGCGGGGGCTGCAGAGGAATTTAACCTCTTTCCCTATTAATCTTTTTCAAGAACCTAAAATACTTTTTATTATTAATTTTTCATTAATATAAGTATAGCACAATAAATTTGTATTTGGTTAAATTTTACTATATTTATAAATTAATTTTTATCCTTTTAATTCTTTATTATTTTTTTCAAATACATGGCAACAATATCAGAAAATCTTTCAATATCTTTCGTATAAATGAAATCTTTTCCATATATAATTTTTTCAGCTTCTAAATCTTTTTCTTTTCCTGTAAAAACACCTAATACAAGAATTCCTTGCTTTCTAGCTTTCCTAACTTCTAATGCTGTGTCTTTTATTCCCACAATACCTTTATATGATGATTCACCTCTTAAACTTCTTGATCTGTCATTTCCAATTTTAACGTCATTAGGCTTTCCATCACTAAGCACTATGAGAATTTTATTTTCTTCTTCTCTTTCTAACAAAGCATCACAAGTTGCTTTTATTGCTAAACCATCTCGATTATTTCCAGCTGCAAAATATTCAAAAATATTTTCACATGATTTTGTACTATCATTATAATCCCTATATCTTTTTAAAACTGTATAGTCCAAAAAACTTAAATATCCCATAACTCTATTTGGTATTCCAACTAAAGTAAGAGCTGTCGCAATTATATACGCTTGTATGGCCACATTAAATTGGTTTCTACTTTGTGAACCACTGGCATCTAAAAGAATATCTATTACATACTTACCTTTTTCATTTTTAATATCTTTATAGAAAACTTTTGTGTTATTACTTCTTCCTATTCTCCAAGCTCTATTTGCACAAATAGTACCTCCATCTGATAATATTCTATCTGTGGCGCTTTCTTCTATTAAAATTCTAGATATACTTTCTTTTAATTTATTAATACTTCTTTTGTGCAGTTTTATATTGTCCCTATATTTATATAAGTTATTTTCTTTTTGTCTCGTAACATATTTTAACTGAAATACATTATTACATTCTGAACGTAAAACACCATCTGTAAAGTGAATCCTGCATCCTTCATGAACATTTCTACAATGTTTTGTTTCAAGTTTTCTTATTTCACTTTCACTTAAAAATGCTTTTCCATAATAGTACTCAACTTTATCATAAATTTTTTGAGCCATTTCTTCATCCACATATATAACTCTATTTTTTGATTTTTCTAAATTTGTACTATCCATATCACCAAGATTTTCTACTATCATTGAATTGCTTATATTATTTATTTCACTTTCAATAGTTTCTGCATCTTCATCCATATATAATTCTTCATACATAAAATCAGAAAAAGTATCAAAATCTATATCTACATTTTTAATATCTTTTTCATTTATTTTACCAGTTTCTATTTGAGAATTTATTATAAATTCAAAATAAGTTAAGTAAATTTCATCTATTTTTTTTAAAATATTTATCAAATCATCATTACAATCAATTGATTTTATATCTTTAATTATTCTTCTCGTAAGTCCATCTACAGCTGGGTGTTTGTCCATTGATTGAAGTATGAATGTATATCTCAAAGTCTGAAGTATGTCTTCTTGATGTATTTTACTGTAATTTTTAAGCACATCTTTGTATGCCTTATTTCTAATTTCCTCCACACCTGGTCTTTCATTTATCACCTTATCTTCTACAACAGAATTTAAAATAAGTTCTATTAAAGTATATAAAATATCTTTATTATAAGATTTTTTTATTCTACTCATTATATATCTTTTTATAATATTCCAATCCAAATATTTTCTTCTTGCTCCAGCAATTATGGCAAAGTATAAAGAAACATCCTTAGAAGAATAGTCTTTTTCACTTGAATCTAGGTCTTCATCATACATACCAGAAATAGTCCAAGCCAGATTATTAACCCTATTTTCAAATTCATAGTCATTATATATCCAATTTGTATTTCTACTCATTTTATCACCTACTTCAGGTTATTTTAAATTAGGGAATATATCTTTACTTTCCCATTTTTCTGGTATTCTCGTTCTAATGATGTCATCAACTATTTCTTTTTCATAAATATCAAAAGTTTTCCCTGTAAGTCCCATATTTATGCCAAGAGTAGGTTTAAGTCCCCTTTTAATAGTTTTTAATGCTCCTATTAACCCCCTTAAGTCTATGGATTTTGTAGAAATTTCACCATTTTGTGATTTTAATTGTAAATCTAAAAAAATACCTGCAAATTGATTTAACTTTTCTTCGTCTGTACATGGAAATTCTCTTTTTAATATCATCATAAGTTTCTCTTCATTTACTGGTGGTATATCTATTACTAAAAATCTAGAAACTAAAGCTTCATTTAGCTCCTTAGTTCCTGCATATTCATAGTTCATAGTCCCTATAAATCTAGTTGCTTTATGAAGATTTATTCTTTCATATCCAGGCACATCTATAACTCTTCTGTAGTCTAGCGCAGAATGTACTACAACTATGGCATCATTTTTTGCCATATTGATTTCATCAAATACTCCAAATCCACCGTGAATTGCACATTCATAAACAGACCCTCTTCTAAGTTTTACTTCATTATCAATAAAAGTATCTGTTCCAATTAGTGATGAACTATCTGTATTTATATGAAAAGAAGTATTCCACTGTGGTCTTCCAAATATTTCAGATAAATTATCCGAAAGTAAATTTTTCCCTGTAGCCTTAGGGCCAGATAATAATATATTTTCTTCTTCCAAAATTGCAGCTATGCACATGGATAATATATCTTTCCCAATATAAAAAGCTGGTGATTTTGTTATCCTATGCTTCACTTCATCATCAACTTTAAATTCTTTTCTAAAATGTAATACATCTTCAATAAGAGATTCTTTTACCCCTTGTACTCTTAAGTTTTCTATTATATCCATAATAATCTCCTTTTGTAAGTAATTATTGTTATTATTATATCCCTTTAATTAATTTTCAAATAAAACCCTTAAATTTTAATTCCTTAATAAAAGTATAGTCTATTTGTTTACATTTCAGTAATTTTTTATATTCTGTAAATAAAATAAAAAGGAGCTGAAAGATATTATTTTATAAAATGGATCCTATACAGTGGACACTAGAAAAAAAGTGTCTATCTGTATAGGAT
>USRS01000018.1 GCA_900557165.1 uncultured Clostridium sp. | reverse complement strand
AATGGCGGCTTAGCCACCCTTTTTTTCTAGTGTCCTTGACAAAGGGTCCACTTTATTATCTTTTACAACTCTATAATTTTCTTTGATATATTTTATAAATATTTTTTTAAATTTTTAAACTTTTATTTATTTCATCATAAGTAATTACTAAAGGCGCAACATTCTTATGACATGATCACCAATTTTTATAAATAACACACCATCTTCAACACATTTATCTATTATCTCATGTGCATTTATATTTAATTCAATGCCTATCATAAGACCTTTTCCTCTTACTTCTACTACTTTATCACTGTTTAAATTTTTAATATAGTCTTTTATATATTTTCCTTTAGCTTCAACTTCTTCATAAAATCCTGGTGATTCTAATTCATCAATCACAACTGATGCAGCTGTCATAGCCAATATATTGCCTCCAAAAGTTGAACCATGATCACCTGGACTTAATACCTCACTTGTTTTTTCATTAGTTAAAACTCCACTTACAGAAATTCCTGCACCTATTCCTTTAGCTATGGTTACTATATCTGGATGTAAATCATAATGATTATATGCAAATAATCTTCTTCTAATACGTAAACTCCACCTTCACCTTGAGTAGTTTCCATTAAAATAGCACATATACTTTCATCATTAATAGCTTTTTTAAAATCCTCTATATCATTTTTTTCTGTATACTTAAAACATTCTAGCAATGGATAAAAATATTTATGATATTTATATACACCAGTTGCCATCAAAGCCATCATTATTCTTCCATGAAATGAGTTTTTCAAACTTAAAATAGTTCATCTATGTTGTCTGTATTTTTGTGAACTATATTTTCTAGCAATTTTTATATCAAGCTCTACAGCTTCTTAACCAGAATTTATAAAAAATATCTTATCCATTTTACTAGCTTTGATTAATTTTTCTCCTGCATCAATCATAACTTGTGAAAAAAACAAGTTTGATGTATGAGTTATTTTAGAAGTTTGTTTTTGCAAAGCTTCAACTAACTTAGGATGATTATATCCTAAGGATAATGCTCCATATCCACTTGTAAAATCAATATATTTTTTCCATCTAAATCTACTACTGTAGAACCTTGACCACTATCTATTACTATAGGTGTTTGAGCATAAGTATTCATAAAATATTTATACCATTTTTCCTTTGCTTTTTGTGCACTATCTAACATTATTATTCCCCCAGAAATAGTTCCATCTTCAAATAAAGTGTATATTTCTTCTTTTTTTATTTCTGAAATTAAACTTTCATCAATACTAGGTTCTTTTAACAATCCAGGAACATCTGTCAAAAGTATTAATTTTTCAGCTTTTAATTCCTTTGCTATGGCTGATGCAGCTAAATCACCATTCACATTATAGGAATGGCCTTCCTCATCTACTCCCACAGTCGCTATTACAGATATATATCCATTTTTCAAGCAATCATTTATCACATTCGAATTTACTTTTTTATTTTTCCCACATATCCTGTAGCTCCAATTATTCCAACTTTCATTTTTTCCATATTCCATCCCCCTTTTTAATAAAATTCAATTCGCTTAATCCACTGCATGTACGATACAATTCATCTCTCCAACAACTTCGTACGTTGCTCAAATTAAAAAAGCCTCTTAGTAAAATACTAAGAGGCGAATATCCTCGATACCACTCTGATTTGTCCACTCTGTCTTTTAAGGCAAGATTACCTACTATCATACTTATTATTTTCAAATAGTATCCTCCAAAGTTCTATTCATATAAATTCTCATACCAAGCTTCCACCATTCTCGGCTCTCTATAAATTAAATTCATATTATTTATCTTTTTCATAGGATTTATATTTTATATTTATTTTGAATGATATACATATTTTTCTCACTGTAAATAATTTCCAATTATTTTTTAACCTTTTATTTGTTACAAATAATTGCATAACATATATTATGATATAATTAGGCTATATAATACTAAAATCAAAAATATAAAATAATAGAAAGGAATAGCTATGAAAAATTTTAAATTATCTCCAGAAATTTTTACTTTCGACGACTGCAAAGAATTTTGTTCAACATTTAATATAAATAAAAATGATTTAATAATAACTAATGAATATATTTACAAACCTTTTTTTGAAAAACATGTAAATAGCCCAACAGTCATTTATAGAAGAGATTTTGGTTCTGGTGAACCCAGCAATATTATGGTGGAGAAAATTTATAACCAAGTTAAAGATATTGATTATAAAAGAGTTATCGGTATTGGTGGAGGAAGTATTTTAGATGTAGCCAAACTTTTTGCTTTAGAAAAATTGACACCTGTTTGTGATTTATTTGAAAAGAAGTTTCCTCCAAAGAAAAATAAAGATCTAATTCTTATTCCTACTACTTGTGGTACAGGCAGTGAGGTTACTAATATTTCTGTACTTCATCTAAGTTCCATAGATAGTAAACTAGGTCTTGCACACGATGAAATTTTAGCAGATTCTGCTGTTTTAATACCCGAATTACTAACAGTATTACCATTTAAAGTTTTTGCAGCTAGTTCCATAGATGCACTTGTTCATGCTGTTGAATCCTTTGTATCTCCAAAATCTTCTGTATTTACTGAAATGTATTCTATAGAAGCCATTAAAATGATTATAAACGGATTTAAAAGTATAGCAATTCACGGAGAAAATGAATTAAATAATCATCTTAATGATTTCTTAATTGCTAGTACATATGCAGGTATTGCCTTCGGTAATGCTGGCTGTGGTGCTGTTCATGCCATGAGTTATCCTTTAAGTTCAATTTATCATGTTCCTCATGGTGAATCAAATTATGTTTTCTTTACTGAAGTATTTAAAACTTATGAAAAATTAAATCCTCAAGGAAAAATTCAAAAACTTAACAATATACTAACAGATATTCTTAACTGTTCTGAAAAAGAAGTATTTGAAGAAATGGAAAAACTATTGTTTAAAATCCTTCCAAAAAAATCTCTACAAGGATATGGTGCTAAAAAAGAAGATTTAGAATTATTTACTGATAATGTACTTACTAAACAAGGTAGATTAATGGGTAATGCTTACATACCTTTAGATAGAGAAACTATTTACAACATATATAAATCTTTATATTAAATTTATTTAAACAAAAAGCCTACCCCTTAAGGGTAGGTTTTAATATTTTGTATAATTTAATTTGTTTATAACAGCAAAATTATTATTTATTTCTATTTCTGTAATTGAGCCATTATCAATTTTAAAATTCCAGTGATATTTATAGTCTCCAGATAATAAATACGAAATTATATTTCTAATTGTTCCTCCATGAGAACATATCAATATTGTGGAATTTTCATTATTATTTATAATATTATCTATTTCTTTTTTAACTCTAACAAAAGTATCTTCCAAACTTTCTCCATTTGGATATTTATACTTATCTCCATCTTTTATCATTTTTTGAACTTCTTCAGGATGATTTTTTTCTATATCTTTAAATGACAATCCTTCAAAATCACCAAAATTTATTTCATTTAGCTGACTACTTTCTTCAACTTTTATATTCTTTGTTTCAGCTAATTTTTCGATTGTTTCTTTTGTTCTTTTAAATGGAGTTGTATAAATTTTATCTATATTTGTATATTTTAAATAATCCGCTATTTTTTGACTTTGTAATTTTCCAGTTTCACTTAAAACACTATCTGTTAATCCAGATAATGCACCTTTTTCATTACAAGTAGTTTTTCCATGCCTTACTAAAATCAACTTAATCATATTTTCTCCCTACAGTAGAATAACTATATATGAAAATAGTAAAAATATTAATTCACCTAATTCAATAGTACATCCTAGTATGTCACCTGTTACACCATCAATTTTTTTATACACATGTTTTTTAAATATCTCATTAAATATCATTACTGCTAAAATAGATAATAATAATTTAATTATATTTATTGTTGTTGAGAAAAACATAAATTTTGCTATAACTATAAGTATGACAACTGTATATACTATGGCAGTTATAAACATTCCTAATGTTGCCTTACCTATGAATATATTACCCATACCTTTTTCTCTTGGTGTAACAGTTTTATAAAGCATAACTATTACTCCTAATCTAGATATCATAGGCATAAAAATTACTAGACACATTAAATTACTATTAATTATTGAATTTAAAAGACCAACTTTTATTAATACTAAAAATAATATAGCAAGTAAAGAATTTGTACCTAATCTTGAATCTTTCATTATTTCCAGCATTCTTTCTTTATCTCTATTACTATATATAGCATCAAAAGTATCTCCTAAACCGTCAATATGTAGTCCACCCGTCAAAATAACTTCACAAGCAACAATCAATATTGATGTTAAAAATGTATCAAATATTATACTAGATAAACTTCCGATTATAAAAGAAATAGCTCCTATTATAAGTCCTACTAGTGGAAAATATACTATAGATTTATGAAATTCTTCATCAAATCCCACATCAGCCTTAATAGGTATTCTAGTCATAAATTGCAATATTCCTATAAATCTCTTCATTTTCATCACTTCACTTTCATAGGAATTCCACTAACAACAAAATAAACTTCATCGCTATACTTACCGATTAATTGATTTGCTCTTCCTACAAAATCGCTATATATTCTAGATAATTTATTTGCAGGTACAATTCCCATCCCTATTTCATTAGATACTATTACAAAATATAAATTTGTTTTTTTAACAGCATCCAATAATTTTTCTATTTGATCTCTTATATAATTTTCTAATTCATCTAGTTCTTTTGAAGTAGCTTTATCCACATCTATTCCATAAGTAAACATTAAATTATTAACCATAAGAGTTACACAATCCATTATTACTGTATCATGTTTTTCACCTATTTCATCAATTATTGAATATATATCTTTATATATCTCATAAGTTTTCCATTCTTTAGGTCTACTTTCTTGATGTTTTTTTACTCTATTTTTCATTTCATCATCAAAAGCTATAGATGTAGCAATGTATGCTATTCTATTATTTTGATTTTTACAAAGAGATTCTGCAAAACTACTTTTACCTGATCTTGCTCCTCCTGTAACTAAAATTATATTACTCATATATTTTCTCCTTTGGGAATTTATCTCCCCATATCTATTTCATCAAATGTTGCCATATTTTTATAAACAAAGTTTGAAGCTTCTATTATATTAAAAGCTAATGCAGCTCCACTTCCTTCACCCAATCTCATATCCATATCTAAGAATGGTTCTAGCTCCATCATTGATAGTGCTTTTTTAGCTCCTGGTTCTGCTGATAAATGAGAAGCTATCATATATTCTCTCGTTCTTGGATTTATATTGTAAGCAATTAGAGCTGCTGCATAAGAAATAAATCCATCTAAAACTACAGGTACTCTATTGGCTGCACATCCTAATATAACACCTGCCATAGCACCTATTTCAAATCCACCTACTTTAGATAATACATCAACTGCATCCTTTGGATTTGGCTTATTAAGTTCTATAGATTTCCTTATAACATCAGCTTTATGCTTTAATAATTCTTTCTTTAATCCAGCTCCCATACCTGTAATTTCACTAGGATCACAATTATCAAATACTGATATTATTGCTGTAGATGGTGTTGTATTGGCAATTCCCATTTCACCTATTCCTATTAATATATAATCATCTTGAATACATTTTTCTGCCATCTCAATTCCTATTTCTAAACATTTTTGAGCTTCATCTCTTGTCATAGCAGGTCCTTTTGCCATATTTGATGTACCTTTTCTGATTTTATAGTCCATAACACCGTCTATTTTTTCATCACAATTTATTCCTACATCCACAGCTAATACATCAGCTCCTACAAATTTTGATATTGTACCAACACCGTTTATTTTCTTAGGAAAATTTTGAAATTGTAATATTGTTATATTTTGAGGATCTGGTGCAACTCCTTCTTCATAAACACCATGGTCCGCACCAAAAGCTATTATTGCTTTTTTAGATGTGTCAAAATATTTTTTACCATATATACCTGCCAATTGAGCACATACTTTTTCCATTTTTCCTAAGCTTCCTGTAGGTTTTATAAGCCTGTCTAATCTTACTTTAGCTTGTTCCATATATTTTTCTTCTAATGGATAAATATTTCTTGATATATTTTCTATTAAATTCACTATTACTATCCCCCTGAGAGTATTTTTTATATTAATTTATTTAAAATTACTTATTTTATTTAATTTCATACAATAATTATATTAATATATTTTAAAAGTATCTAGTATTTTGTTATTTTTTTAATTTTTTTTAATTAGAATAATATTTATATTTGTGAATAGTATTTTTTTATTCTGAAAAAATATATATAGATAAATATGTTTGAGGAGATGATGAAATGGAAAATTTCAACGACTTAAAAAAACTATATGAAGATGGTTACAGATGTATTTATCAAGATGGTAGTGAGGGAAATAGAACTATCTATTTAAAAAATTTTGACAATGAGAAATCAACCGTAGTAAATTTACAAGATGAAAATGAATTTTCTCAATTTCAAAACTATATTAGTGGTCTAAGAATGTCATAAAAAAAGGGAGTTAAAACTCCCTTTTTTTATTAAAACTAAAAGATGGTAAAACTATATATGTTTCTATATAATATTATAATATTTTTCCATGCATATCTTGCAAAATTGAATAGAGAGTTATTCCACTCTCTATTTTGTTGTTACTATTTGTTTAATAAGCTCTAAAAGTTCTTTTCTGTCTACTTCTAAATGCTTTCTTTTCTCCTTATATTCCTGTAAGTTAACAACTTTTCCCATAGTTTTTTTCATAAACTCACTTCCCATATTAAGATTATTAACTTATATAAATAATTCTATGTTATATCTGTTTTTCCTCTTAATAATTTATATTTTTTATAAAAGATATTAGATTTATCATTTATAAAATCATATTTTGTAGAAATTGTTTATAGCAAATCTATTTCGACTAATATTAATAATCTTTTTAATTATTATTTTAATATTTTTAACTTTATTTATATTATGATTATTAACGTTTATTTAATTTTTAATCATATTCATAAGTTAAAATTTATAGTATTATAAGTTATTTATACACTTACTATTTAATTTCCTCCTGAATATATTCTATGGCTAATTTAAGTTGTTTATTTTTATCCTTTTCTTGAATTTTAGGTGTAATACCTTTTCCATTTATATAATTATCGTTTGGAGTAAAGTATTGAGCTGTTGTTAGCTTATATCCAGTTCCATCCTTTAATCCTTTAACACTTTGTACTAACCCTTTTCCAAAAGATGTCTCTCCAATAGCTACAGCTTTATTGTTATCAACTAATGCAGCTGTTAAAATTTCAGATGCAGAAGCGCTACCTCCATTTATTAAAACTGCCATTGGCATATCTAATTCATTTTTATCTGATTTGTAGTACTCTTTTTTACCTGAATTATCTTTTGTATATACTATTGTTCCTTCCCCTATTAAATCATCTGCTATATCTACACAAACATCTAATAAGCCACCAGGATTATCTCTTAAATCTATTACTAAACCTTTAATTCCTTTTTCTTTTAAATTACTTAGATTTTCTTTAAATTCTTTATATGTATTTTCATCAAAAGAAGTTATTCTTAAGTATCCTATGTTATCTTCTTTAACCTCACTAGACACACTTTTAGTTACTATTGTTTTTCTAGTAATATCAAAGTCTATCTCTTTACCATCTCTTTCAACAGTTAAATTAACAGTCGTATTTTCTTTTCCCTTTATTTGCTTAATTACCTCGTCCACTGTTTTTGATTCAATGGATTTTCCATTAACTTTTACAACTACATCTCCTGATTTAATTCCTGATTTTTGAGCTGGAGAACCTTCTATAGGAGAAATAATTGTAATTTTATCATTTTCTGAATTAACTCCTATATAAACACCAATTCCCACAAATGAACCACTAGTTTGTTCTTTCAAAGTCTGAAATTCATCTGATGTATAATATTGTGAATATGGATCATTTAGTCCTTCAAATAATCCCTTTAATGCTCCATCAATTAAATCTTCTTCTGATACTTTTTGATAATATTCACTTTCTATTACATTTTCCAATCCTAGTAATTTATCATACTTAGAATATAATTCATATAAATTTTTAGATATTATTACTTTATTACCTAAAGTTATTTGAAACATACTTGTACAAATTATAGTTACTATTACTAAAATAATAGAGTATATAAGCGCCCTTTTCTTAGATATCATTTGTTCATCTCTCCTTTTATCAATCTACTATATATTATATGACTACCTTATCTTTTTATTACTCTTTGTAAATTATATTGCTTTACCCCTATTTTTTAACTAAAATTTATAATAGGAAAATAAAATGACGGTAATTATATGATAACATATATTACCACAATAAGAGGTGTAGATTATATGAAAAAAGAGTTTCGAAAGAAAGTTATTAATCTTAGAAAAGAAAAAGATAAAGATTTTATTAAACACAACTCAGATATAATCACAGATAAATTACTTAATTTAGATTGTATAAAAAATGCTAAAAATATTATGCTTTATTTAGATTTTAATAATGAAGTATCTACAGATAGTTTAATAAAAAAACTTCTTAATTTAGGAAAAATAGTTTCATCACCTATAACCTTAAAAGAAGAAAGAAAATTAATACCTTCTCAAATCACAGATTTAAAAAATGGAATTCAATACGGCGCTTATAATATTAGAGAACCAAAACCAGAATGTTCTCCTGCCATAAATATAAAAGATTTGGATGTGATTATAGTTCCTGCTGTTGCTTATGATAAAAATTGTTATAGGTTAGGATATGGCGGTGGATTTTATGATAGATTTTTAGAAAATCTAAGAAAAGATGCTGTAACTATTGGGATTGCCTTTGATTTACAAATTTTTGATGAAGTCCCTAAAGAAGCTCATGATGCCCAGCTTGATTACATAGTAACAGAATCTCGCATATTAACACCTAATAAAAAATAAACAAAGAAGGACTCTTAAAATTCTTAAGAGTCCTTCTTTGTTTATTTTTCTGCTTTATTTGTATTTAATTGAACTTTGTCTGGCAATGAATCAAGATTTGTTTCGGCAACTATAAAAGGATAAGATTTATTTTTGTCTTTATATGTAATATTAACTGTCATCACAGTTTTATCTTCCACTTCATCCATGGTGATTTTATCTATTTCTATACCATGTTCTTTTTCTCCTCTAGTTACGATTACATAAATTTTCTTATCAAGCTTTACAGCTAGAGCTCTTTCATCATCTTCATACTTATCCATTATGTCTAATATTTTTTCTGGAATTGATTCTCTTTGTACCATAGTAAAATCAACTGGTTTTGACGTATCCATAAAAAACTTTGGTATAAAAATAAAGCCCAAAACTATGAATAGTATTAATATTACTCCGTAAATTACCCCTTTAATATTAAACTTAATTTCCACACTATCCCCCCTATCTATTTATATTTATATGAGTAATTTTTCTTTCATAGAATTAAAAAAAGACTAAAAGAATCAATTCCTTTAGCCTTTTAAATCAATTATCCTATATATAATTATATCTAATAAATTTTATATATGTTATTGTATTGCTTCTTTAACTTTTGCAACTATATTTTTTGCAGTTAATCCGTACTTTTCTAATAATTCGCCTGGAGTTCCTGACTCACCAAAGCAGTCATTTAATCCAACTTTTTTAACTTTAACTGGGTGATTTTCAGATACAACTTCACTTACAGCTGATCCTAATCCACCTATTATACTATGCTCTTCTGCAGTAACTATAGCTTTAGTTTCTTTAGCAGCTTTTATTATAAGTTCTGTATCAATAGGTTTTATTGTAGACATATTTATAACTCTAACATTTATGTTTTCTTCTTTTAACATATCTGCCGCTATTAATGCTTCATTAACCATCATACCACAAGCTATTATTGTAGCATCATTGCCTTCTTTAAGGACAACACCTTTACCTATTTCAAAGTTATAATTTTCATCAAATAATGTTGGAACTGCACTTCTTCCAAGTCTAACATACATTGGTCCATTATACTCAGCTGCAGCAAATATCATTTTTTCAGCTTCAACTCCATCAGCTGGAACAAGAACTGTCATATTTGGTATAGATCTCATTAAAGATATATCTTCCACACTTTGGTGAGATCCTCCATCTTCTCCAACAGTTATACCTGCATGTGTAGCACATATTTTTACATTTAGTTTTGGATAACATGCAGAGTTTCTTATTATTTCAAATGCTCTACCTGTCGCAAACATAGCAAATGTACTAGCGAAAGGTATTTTTCCTGCTGCTGCAAAACCACAAGCAGCTCCTACTAGGTTTTGTTCTGCTATTCCCATATTAAAGAATCTATCTGGATATGCTTTATAAAAATCATTTGTTTTAGTTGATTTAGATAAATCTGCATCTAAAACTACTACATCATCATTTATTTTCCCTAATTTAACTAAGGCTTTTCCGTAAGCCTCTCTTGTTGCTATTTTATTACTCATGGAAAGCACCTCCTAATTCTGATAATGCTTGTTCAAGTTGTTCTTCACTTGGTGCACTTCCATGCCATGAAGCTTGATTTTCCATGAAAGACACGCCTTTACCCTTTATAGTTTTCGCTATTATCATTGTTGGTTTATCTACTGTATCTTTTGCCATATCTAATGCAGCAAATATTTGGTCAAAATCATGACCATCAATAGTTATAACATTCCATCCAAAAGTTTTAAACTTATCTTCTATCGGATTAATATTCATTACTGATTCAACTTCTCCATCAATTTGAAGACCATTGTAATCAAGGAACGCTATCATATTGTCAAGTTTATAGTGAGCAGCACTCATAGCTGCTTCCCATATTATTCCCTCTTGAACTTCTCCATCACCTAATAGAGCATATACATTCCAAGGTGCATTATCTAATTTAGCTGCCATAGCCATTCCACATGCAACTGAAAATCCTTGTCCTAATGAACCTGTTGACATTTCTACTCCGGGTACTTTTTTCATATCTGGATGACCTTGAAGCATACTTCCTAATTGTCTTAAATTATTAAGTTCATCCTTAGCAAAGTATCCTCTTTGAGCTAATGTTGCATATAGAGCTGGTGCTGCATGACCTTTAGATAAAACAAATCTATCTCTATCTTCCATTTTTGGATTTGTTGGATCTATATTCATTTGATCGAAGTAAAGAGCTGTTAATATCTCAACTGCTGATAATGAACCACCTGGGTGTCCTGATTTTGATTTACATATCATTGAGACTATGTCTTTTCTTATGACATTAGTAATTTCATTTAATCCTTTATGGTCTCTCATGTAATTTACCTCCCTAGTTATATACTCAGGCTACCTGTTTTTTAGCCATATTGTATTTAAATCTCATTATATTATAACATCTTTGTGGTATTTTTTTACGTTTTTTGTTTATAAAACAAAAAAATTATTGATATGGTATTATATCAATAATTTTTTATATGCTAAATAAATCTAAACTTATTTGCAGTCCATTATTTACTTTTAGCATAGTTTTATTATCTAGATAACCTATTTTTTCTCTCAGTCGCTTTTTATCTATAGTTCTAATTTGCTCTAAGAGAATTACAGAATCCTTATTTAGCCCATATTCACTGGAACTTATTTCTATATGAGTAGGCAATTTCGCTTTATTAATCTGGGATGTTATAGCCGCAACTATTACTGTTGGACTATATTTGTTTCCTATATTATTTTGGATTATTAAAACTGGTCTCACACCACCTTGTTCCGAGCCAATTACTGGACTTAAGTCTGCGTAAAATAAATCTCCTCGCTTAATTTCTAAGCTAAGATTACTCAACTTTAGCCATATCTCCTGCAGAATCGTTATCTAAAGATACTTCATCTGTCATACCAAGCTCAGCTAATGATAAGTTAATTTTTGCCATTTCCTTATAACCCTTTATCATACTTTCTTTTAAGTTAATTTTCTTTTTTTGGGTTATATAAAACTGAAAAGCAGCCTTTGCAAAATCTTCCCTATTACTATTTTCCATCTGAACTATTTGATCAACTTCAGACAAAATATAGTCAGGTAAAGTAAACATAATTTTTTCTTTATTTTTATTGCTCACAAAATCGCCTCCCAGAGAACAATATCTCTTTTATTTTATCAAATTCCTAACTAATTGTAAAATTGCATTTGTTTCCATATAAGTACATTTATCTGTTGTGTATTTTATAAATAAGTTCAAGTTTTATGTTATATTATTTATTTTTGATACCATATACTTTATGTTAAATATTATAACCTACACAACTTTTTTTATGTCTTTAATAGTAGTTTTTGGAGCAAAAAATTTATTATTTCACTATATCATTATTTATAAGCTTATTATAACTTTTAGTATCTATTTTTCATTCTTATAACATTAATCATTATGTCATCTAGATTCCTCTTGAGTTATTTATTTGTTATATTTAAAACCTTCATAAGTTACTATAAATCTTGGATTTTCTTCATTATCTACTATTTCCATCTTATCAGGTGTCTTAGTTTTATTATTGACATATAATATTTGTTTATTAAAATATTTATTATTACCAGGTATTTTCACTTCTATTTTCAATTCATTTTCTGTTAATTCTAATTTTGTATTTTCATCTTTCCTATAATTATTAATGAAATCTCCTATAAATAAATAACGTGCATCATTATTTATGTTTTTAAATTCAACTGTATCATTAATATTAGGATTATTTATGATAATTTTATTATTTTTATATTCTATAGTTTTTCCCTTTAAATTCTTAGGTGATTTAACTTCTAATTTATAATAATCTGGTTTTTTATAAGTATGTTTAAAAATATATGTGGTATTTTCTTTATTTCCTATAGCTTCTACTTTAGCTATACATGTATAAGATGAAACTTTTGATATTTGATCTTTAAAATCTTCATAAAGTTCATCTGCTGTATATTCCTTATTTGTACAACCTACTGTAAATACAAAAATCATTGTTATAAAGCTTGATAGTAATATAGACCACTTATTTTTCACAAAGAACCTCCTAATTAATTTTTATTCATTAGTTTTAATAAATATTTCTTATTTTTATGCAGTTATAGTTATAGCATTGGCAGCTGCATAATCTTTAGTATGAGAAATACTCACCTTTATTTCTAAAACACTATAATCTATGCAGATTTGTTTTAAATTATTATAAGTTTTTACTACTGGTTTTCCTAAATCATCTCTAAGAATTTCTATATCTTTAAAATTGTAACCCCTTATACCTAATCCTAACGATTTACTAATTGCCTCTTTAGCTGCGAAATTTCCAGCTATTGTTTGAGGGTTGTTTCCTTTATCCTCGAACATCTTTATTTCTTTGTCAGTAAATATTTTTCTTAGAAAATCACCTCTTTTGCTTAAGGATGCTTCAATCCTTTTAACTTCTATAATATCTATTCCTATATCTAAAATATTCATAATATCCTCCACTATAAATCTCTTACTAAGTTATAGTATAAACAATTCTTATCTATTATAATTACATATCTATAATTTTTCCAAAATAGATTTTATTTATCAAAAAAAGACTAGGTAAATTAATCCTAGTCTTTTTGTAAAATCATATTTTTATTTATAATTTATTTAGCTTCATCATTCCATTTTGCAGATTCAGTTAATATAGTTGTTTTTTCTTTACTAACTGTTATGAAGCCTCCAGAAATTTGTCCAGATACAAATTTTCCATCTTTTTTTATTCTTAATTCTCCATCTACTAGACCTGCAACAAAAGGTATATGGTTTTTAAGTACAGCCCTATCACCTTGTGTTGTTCTAGTTATAACCATCTCCACATCATCTTGATAGAAGATTTCTTGAGGAGTAACTATTTCTAATGCAAATACATTTGCCATGACCTATCTACTCTCCTTTGCTTTCGCAACAGCTTCGTCTATTGTTCCAACAAATAAGAATGCTGATTCTGGTAAGTCGTCATGTTTTCCTTCTAATATTTCTTTGAAACCTTTTATAGTTTCTTTTACTGGTACATATTTACCTTCAAATCCTGTAAATTGCTCTGCAACTGTAAATGGTTGAGAAAGGAATCTTTGTATTTTTCTAGCACGTGCAACTATAACTTTATCTTCATCAGATAATTCATCCATACCAAGTATAGCTATTATATCTTGTAATTCTTTATATCTTTGAAGTATAGATTGAACTCCCCTAGCTACTGCGTAATGTTCATCCCCAACTATTTTTGGATCTAGTACTCTTGAAGTTGATTCAAGTGGATCAACTGCTGGGAATATACCAAGAGATGCTATTTGTCTAGATAAAACTGTTTTTGCATCTAAGTGTGTGAATGTTGTAGCTGGCGCTGGGTCAGTTAAGTCATCCGCAGGTACATAAACAGCTTGAACAGATGTTATAGATCCTCTCTTAGTTGATGTTATTCTTTCTTGTAAATTACCCATTTCTGTAGCAAGTGTTGGTTGGTATCCAACTGCTGAAGGCATACGTCCAAGAAGTGCTGAAACTTCTGAACCTGCTTGTGTGAAACGGAATATATTATCTATGAATAATAACACGTCTTGGTTTTCTTTATCTCTGAAGTATTCAGCCATAGTAAGGCCACTTAATGCAACTCTCATTCTTGCCCCAGGTGGCTCATTCATTTGTCCGAATACTAGAGCTGTTTTATTTATAACTCCAGAGTCTTTCATTTCATGGTAAAGGTCATTACCTTCTCTTGTTCTCTCTCCAACACCAGCGAATACTGATATACCACCGTGTTGTTTTGCTATATTATTTATAAGCTCTTGGATTAGAACTGTTTTACCAACTCCTGCACCACCAAATAGACCTATCTTACCACCTTTTAAGTATGGTGCTAGTAAGTCAACTACTTTTATACCAGTTTCTAGTATTTCAGCAGTATTTCCTATTTCATTGTATGCTGGTGCCTGTCTATGTATTGGTAATTCAGGCGCATCTTTTGGTGCTGGTGCTTCATCAACTGGTTCTCCAAGAACGTTGAATATTCTTCCTAATGTAGCATCTCCAACAGGAACACTTATAGGTTTTCCTGTATCTACTGCTTCCATTCCTCTAACTAGTCCATCTGTAGCACTCATTGATATACATCTAACTGTATCATCACCTATGTGTTGTGCAACTTCAGCAACTATTTCTTGATCTCCTAACTTTATAACTAATGCGTTTAATAAGTTAGGTAGGCTATTTTCATTTTCAAACTTAACATCTAGTACAACACCTACGATTGATACTATTTTCCCTACGTTGGCCATTTCCTAACCTCCTTATTTTAGAGCTTCTACTCCGCCTACTATCTCTGTTATTTCTTGAGTTACAGCTGATTGTCTTGCTCTGTTGTAACTTAATTCTAAGTTAGATAGCATTTCGTCTGCATTATCATTTGCCGAGCTCATTGCAGTTCTTCTCGCAGCTTGTTCTGATGCGAAAGATTCTATAACTCCATCATAAACTATTCCAGATACATACTTAGGTATTATATGACCTAAAACAACCTCTGCTGATGGTAAGTATTGAACTCTAGTTCCTTTTGCAGATTGCTCTTTTGTTTCTTTATTTTCTTCTTTATCAAATGCTAAAGGTAGTACTTTTAATAATTTTGGTCTTTGAGTTAAAGGAGATACAAATTCTGTATATACCATATATACTTCATCAACTTCACCTTTTTTATATAAATCCATTGCTTCTTGAGCGAATGCTAATGTTTCTTCATAACCACATTTTTCAACACTTTCTGCTGATTTTAATATGTCATAACCTCTTTTAGCAAAAAATTCATTTGCTTTTTTACCTATAGGCATAACTTTCTCTTTTTTATCACCCATGTGACTAAGTACTAACTTCATTATGTTAGAGTTATATCCACCTGCTAGACCTCTATCACCAGCAACTACAATATAACACTTGTTTTTTACTTCTCTTTGTTTTAAAAATACATTTCTAACGCCACGAGTATTAGTAGCTATATCTCTCACTGTATCATACATTGTTCCAAAGTACGGTCTGGCAGCTAAAGCTCTATCTTTTGCTTTTCTCATTTTTGAAGAAGCAACAAGTTCCATAGCTTTAGTAACCTGCTTTGTACTATTAACACTATTGATACGTGTTTTAATCTCTTTAATTCCAGCTCCTGCCAATTAATTTACCTCCTTTGTTAAAAAGGATTACGCTTCAACAACAAACTTTTTCTTAAATTCTACTATTGCGTTTGTTAAGTCAGAAGAGAAATCTTCTGCAGCTAATATTCTTTTAGATATTTCTGGGTAATTCTCATCTACAAATCTGTATAATTCTTTTTCAAATCTCTTAACATTACTTACTGGTATATCTTCTAAGAAGTTGTTTATAACAGCAAATATTATCATAACTTGATTTTCAACTGCTATTGGAGAAGTTTCATCTTGTTTTAATACTTCAACTATTCTTTCCCCTTGAGCAAGTCTTCTCTTTGTATCTTCGTCTAAGTCAGATCCAAATTGAGAGAATGATGCAAGCTCTCTATATTGTGAGTAAGCAAGTTTTAATGTACCTGCAACTTTTTTCATTGATTTTATTTGGGCACTACCACCAACCCTTGATACTGATATACCAGGGTCAACTGCTGGTCTTACACCTGAATAGAATAATTCTGGTTGTAAGTATATTTGTCCGTCAGTTATTGATATAACGTTAGTTGGTATATACGCAGAAACGTCTCCTGCTTGAGTTTCTATGATTGGAAGTGCTGTCATAGACCCTCCACCTAATTCATCAGATAATTTAGCTGCTCTTTCAAGTAATCTTGAGTGTAGGTAGAATACATCCCCTGGGTAAGCTTCACGACCTGGCGGTCTTCTAAGTAGTAGAGACATCTCTCTGTAAGCAACTGCTTGTTTACTTAAATCATCATAAACTATTAAAACATGTTTACCATTGAACATGAATTCTTCACCCATTGCAGCCCCTGCATAAGGTGCAAGATATTGAAGCGGTGCAGATTCAGAAGCTGTAGCTGATACAACTATTGTGTAATCCATTGCTCCACCTTTTTCTAATGTATTAACAAGTTGTGCAACTGTAGAACGTTTTTGTCCTATAGCAACGTATATACATATAACGTCTTTTCCTTTTTGGTTTAATATAGTATCTATAACTATAGAAGTTTTACCAGTTTGTCTATCACCGATTATAAGCTCCCTTTGACCTCTACCTATTGGTATCATTGAGTCTATAGCTTTTATACCAGTTTGTAATGGTTCACAAACTGATTGTCTTGCCATTATTCCTGGAGCATGACTTTCAACTGGTCTAGTTTTTTTAGTGTTTATAGGTCCTTTACCATCTATCGGTAAACCTAGTGGACTTACAACTCTTCCTATTAATGCTTCCCCAACAGGAACTTCAACTATTCTTCCAGTTCTTTTTACTATATCGCCTTCTTTAATTCCACTGTCATCACCGAATATAACAGCCCCAACAACATCTTCCTCTAAGTTAAGGGCCATACCATATACCTCTCCAGGGAATTCTAAAAGTTCACTAGACATTACATTTTCTAGTCCATATATTGTCGCGATACCGTCACCTACTTTTAGTACGCTACCAGTATCAGTCATTTCTATTTTATTATCATAATTCTTAATTTGTTGTTTAATTATAGAACTTATTTCTTCTGGTCTTAAGTTCATGGGTTCACCGCCCTCCTAAGAAATTACTTGAGTAAGTTGGTCTTTTATATTATTTAAACGAGTTTTTACAGAACCATCAATTTGTGTATTTCCTAGTCTTACTAAAACTCCACCTAATATACTTTGGTCAACTTCATTCTCTAAAGTAACATTTTTATTATATTTTTTTGAAAGTTTTTCTTCTAATTCTTTAACTTGTTTTTCAGTTAAAGCTATAGCACTTATTACAGTACCTTCTATTATATTATGTTTATCATTTAATAATTCTTTAAATGTTAATTCAATCGATTTTAAAGAAGATATTCTTCCCTTTTCAACTAATATTTTTAAGAAATTTTTTAAATCATTATTTATTTTATTATTAAATAATGCTTCTATTAATTGAGTTTTTTCATTTTTAGCCACTAATGGTGACTTTAAAACATTATCTAATTCTTTATTATTCTTAATTACTTCTACCACATCATGTAATTCATTATAAATTTCTTTAGTGATATTTTCCTCTTCACTTAGTTGGAATAGGGCTTCTGCATATCTGTTAGCTATTACATCTATCATTTAGCTTCGCCCACCTCTTCGATAAATTTGTTTATCATTTCTTCGTGTTTAGATTGATCAATATCTTCTTCAATTACTTTTGATGCTGCAAGTATTGCTATGCTAGATATATCATTTTTAAGTTCATTCATAACTTTTTCTCTTTCTTGTGCTATATCTTTGCTAGCTCTATCTTTTAAATTACTTGCTTCTTCTTTAGCTGTAGATATTATTTCATCTGATTTTTGTTCAGCTCTAAGAGTTGCTTGTTTTATGATTTCTTGACCTTCTTTTTTAGCAACAGCAAGTTTTTGCTCGTACTCTGCTTTTAAAGCCAATCCTTCATTTTTAGCTTGTTGTCCTGTAGCTATGTCATTTTTTATTCCTTCTTCTCTAGAATCTATGATATTTAAAACTGGTTTAAATAATATTTTCTTAAGTACAACGAATAAAATAACAGTATTTATTATCTGGAATAATAATTCCCATGATATAGTTACTACTGATTTAAATTCCATGTGAAAATCCTCCTTTCTCTATCCATGTTTATAGTTAGAGAATAGTATATCTTCTCTAACTATAAATTTTTATAAAATCCATATTTAATCTTATATCCATGGATTTGCGAATATAAGGATTATAGATATAACAAGACCATATATACCTGTAGACTCTGCAACTGCAGCCCCTAATAACATTGTAGATATGATATCACCTTTTGCTTCTGGTTGATTACCAACAGCTTCTGCACCTTTACCAGCTGCATATCCTTGTCCTATCCCTGAACCTATACCTGATATAACTGCTATTCCTGCACCTATTGCAGAACCTGCGATTGCGATTGCTTGACCTAATTCCATAATTTAATCCTCCTAAAAATTTAAACTTTTTTAATTTTATTTAATATGCTTTTATTTAAAGTGCATATATTTTACTCTGCTGCATTTGATACAAATACCATAGTAAGCATTACAAATATAAATGCTTGTAAGCATCCTGAGAATAAATCAAAGTATAAATGTAATGGTACTGGTATAACTAATTGTAAGAATGGAATACTTACATTTGGTATCAATGTTGATATATATGCTAGTAATTGGTAAAGTAGTCCCATTATTACTGTACCACCTAGTATATTACCGAATGGACGGAATGTAAGTGATATAGGTGTTGCAAATTCACTTACTATATTAAGTGGTAATAATAGAGGAACTGGTTCTAGTAAACCTTTCCAGTATTTTAAACCTTTTGCTTTCATTCCTTGATAGTAAATTAAGAAAACGGTTATCAGTGCCCATGCTAATGTTGTATCAACATCTGTTGTTGGAGATTTGAAACCTAATAATCCTATCAAGTTTGAACATACGAAGAATAAAAACAATGATCCAATATAAGGCAACATATTTGGCATTTTTTTCTCAACATTTTCTCCCATATTACTTCTAACAAGATCTCTAAGTGTTGAAACTGCATATTCCAACATTATCTGTCTTTTTGTAGTTGGTACTGGTTTTAAATCTCTTGTTAATATAAATGCCGCAATTATTAATCCAAGCATAATTATCCAGCTTGTTACAATTGTTTCACTTATTTTGAAACCATTTGCAAACGTTATTATCCATTGAGCGTACTTCATTTATTTATACCCCCTTTCTTGTAGTTTTTGATATAAGTAATTTTTTAACAAATATAACAATTTGAGTACTTATTAATCCTAATACTGTTCCTATAACATTTATATTTGGGTTCTTAACTGATACAAATACAACAACTGCTACAATGAACATTCTTACTAAATATCGGCTAGCTGTATAAGCTTGTGCCTTTCCAGGTGGTAAATCTACTGCTTTTTCCATAGTAAGAGCTAGCAGCCTAAAATTTAAAATAGCTATAATACTTCCAAAAACAACTCCAAGTATTGAAGGAATTGTTTCTTTAGTTACTATAGATAATATTAACGATGCAATTATAGCATAAATTGCTATACCCTTCGTCACTTCATTTACTTCTTTTTGTACCTTTAAATCCATAATCTATCACTTCCTTCTTGTATATCCAATTACAGTTTTATATACAGACATAAAAGCTCCCCCAATTCCTAACACTAAAAATATTAGCATAAAAATAGGCTCTGTATTCAACTTTTCATCTATGAATTTCCCTATAAAGAAACATCCAAATATAGAAACTAACATCATAATTGAAAGCTGACTTATTAAAGAAAGTGCTTGTGCAATTTTGGCACTATTACTTTTTTTATTATTCATTTACTTTAACCTTCTATTTTAAAATGTGGTTATAAAATATAACTATTTATTTTATAAAAACTTAAGGAATCTATTGAAATAGATCCCTTAAGATATATACTATTTTGTACCGAATAATCTATCTCCAGCATCCCCTAATCCTGGAACTATGTATCCATGATCATTTAATCTTTCATCTATAGATGCAACATATATATCCACATCATTATGATATTTTTGTACTTCTGCAATTCCTTCTGGAGCTGCAACTAAGTTAACTAATTTTATACTTTTTGCTCCATTTGCTTTTAATACATCTATGGCAGCAACTGCTGAACCACCTGTAGCAAGCATTGGATCAACTATAATCATTTCTCTTTCCTCTATATCTTGTGGAAGTTTACAATAATATTCAACTGGTTTTAATGTTTCCGGATCTCTATAAAGACCTAAGTGACCTACCTTAGCTGCTGGAATTAAACTTATAAATCCATCAACCATTCCTAATCCTGCTCTTAATATTGGTACTATTCCCAATTTTTTACCTGATATCATTTTTTGAGTAGTTTTTACAACTGGTGTTTCTATTTCAACATCTGACAGTTGTAAGTCTCTAGTAACTTCATAACCCATTAACATTGTAATCTCTGTTAATAATTGTCTGAAATCCTTTGAACCTGTCTCTTTATCTCTCATTATTGTTAATTTATGCTGTATTAACGGATGATCCGTAACTATTACATTACTCATGCTAAAATAAACCTCCTATTTATTATATTTTTTTTCTATTTCATTTAACATATTAACTCTTCTTAAATGCCTATCTCCTTCAAATTCCGTATTAATCCAAGCGTCTACTATTTCTAGTGCAAGGCCTTTTCCTAATACTCTCTCCCCAAGAGATAACATATTTGCATTATTATGGGCTTTAGACATTTTTGCTGAAAAAACATCTGAAACAACTGCACATCTTATTCCTGGAACTTTGTTTGCAGCCAAAGATATTCCTATCCCTGTTCCACAACATACAATTCCATAATCTACTTCATTTGAAACAACTGCATTTGCAACTTTTTCACCATATATTGGATAATCAACAGAATCCTGTCCATTATTAGTACCAAAATCTAAATATTCTATATTTTTAGATTTTAAAAATTCAATAATTTCAAGTTTCAAATTATATCCACCATGGTCACATCCTAAACCTATTTTCATAATTAAAGCTCCTTGTTAATATAAAAAATGGTTTTATTAACATATTTTTTCATGCTAATCCATATTATTATATTTAAAATATTTTATTTAATTATACATAATTTTTTGTTAATACTCCATAGAAAAGTTTAATTTTTTCAAATATTTTCTTATTTTTCACTTGAATTATATTAATCGCATTCCTATTTTACCATTTTTTGTCAAATAAATACTTGATTTTTATTGTTGTTTTTTAATATTTTCTTTTTAAACAATATTTTAAATTTTAATAATTTTATATCCAGCAGATTTAAGAAGTCTATTCATTATTGCTCTTCCTACTCCATCATTAGAAAATTCTTCTGTATATACTATATCATATTTTTCTTCATCTGCAGTAATAAGTGCATTGAATAAATTAGAAGCAACTTCTTCCAAATTATTCCCTAATACTATTGTATCACTTTTATATTTATCTTGATTTTTTGCTAAACACATTACAACAGTTCTCAACCCTTCTTTAGAATTATTATTTACTAATTCATTTATTTTATCTATTACCTTTTCGCTGTTACCAGATACAATAAAAACATCTGCATTTGGAGAATAATGCTTGTATTTCATTCCCGGTGCCTTAGCTTTAATATTATCTTCTTTTCTCTCTAAAGCAGGGTCAATATTTACTGTTCCTATAACTTGTTCTAAGTCTTCTTTTGTTATACTTCCTGGTCTTAATATAGTTGGTATATCATTAGTTAAATCTAATACTGTAGATTCTAGACCAAATGTACAATCTCCACCAAGAATAATACCATCTACTCTATTGTTCATTTCTTCATATACATGTTTACCTCTTGTAGGAGATGGCCTTCCTGATATATTTGCAGAAGGTGCCGCTATTGGTAGTTTAACCTCTTCTAAAAGAGCTTTTGCTATAGGATTTGATGGCATTCTTATGGCAACTGTATCCAATCCTCCACTAGTTCTCATAGGAACTATATCTTTCTTTTTAAGTATAATTGTAATTGGGCCTGGCCAAAATTCATTCATTATTATTTTTGCATTCTCATTTATTTCCTTGGCTAAATCATTTACCTGCTCTTTATCATATATGTGTACAATCAACGGATTATCACTAGGTCTTCCTTTTGCCTCGTATATTTTACTTACAGCAACTTCATCTAAAGCATTTGCTCCTAGTCCATAAACTGTTTCTGTTGGAAATATAACTGTATTTCCTTTTTTTAATATTTCTGCTTGTTTTTTTATTTCATTTTTATCTATATGTTTTTCATCTATTTTACTTATAAGTGTCATTTACTTTCTCACTCCCTTCTTTAGTAAATCTATATGCAATATACAATTATTGTTCCTGTTAAAAAGCCAATTATACTATATAGACTTTTAGACTTAGGCATTATTTCGTCCAATACTACAAATAGCATTGTTCCTGCTGCTAACGATAAAAATAGTCCTATTAATGATTTAAATAATCCTGCAAAATAAACACCTAAGAAACTTCCTATTCCCATAGGTATACCTGCAATAAATGTAAATAATATGATTTTTTTCGTAGATACCCTAGCTCCTGCTAAACTCAGTGCTGTGGCTAATCCTTCTGGTATATTATGTAGTCCAATAACTATAGCCAATGTAATTCCTAAAGTCTGTGCTGATATAAATGATGATCCTATGGCTAAACCTTCCGGCAAATTATGTAATAAAATACTTATAAAAATCAAATATCCTGATTGCATTTCTCCTGTAAAATCCAATCTACTTTTTATAAACATAGTTAATAATACACCTATAAACGTAAATAATACAGTAAAAAGTACTCCACTTGAATCCATAGATTCTTTCATTAAATCAAAAACTACAACTGCTAGCATTATTCCACCTGATAATCCCATACAGAAATTCAAGTATCTATCTACCTCCCTTCTAAATATAGAAGAGAGTATTCCGCCAGCTCCCGTACCTAATACTCCAGCTAATAATCCTATTAACGTGACTTTTAATATCATTGTACTATTTTCACCTCGTAATTTAAATTTAATATATTACATATAGAATTATATTTCATTACCTATAGAAAAAATCCCTAAAAATTTAGGGATTTTATATTGCTGTCATTTTTTTAGTTTGATCTTCAGTGATTAATGCATCTATCATCTCATCTAAATCACCATCTAAGAATTGATCTAACTTATAAAGAGTTAAGTTTATTCTATGATCACTTACTCTTCCTTGTGGGTAGTTATAAGTTCTTATTCTTTCAGATCTATCTCCAGTACCAACCTGACTTTTTCTTTCTGCCGCAACTTCATCATGTTGTTCTGATAAAGCTTTGTCATAAAGTCTAGCTTTTAATACTTTTAATGCTTTTTCTTTATTTTTTAATTGTGATTTTTCATCCTGACAAGATACAACTTCTCCCGTAGGTATATGAGTTATACGTACAGCTGAGTCTGTTGTATTTACGCACTGTCCACCATTTCCTGATGCACGGAATACGTCTATTCTTAAGTCATTTGGATTTATTTCTACTTCCACATCTTCTACTTCTGGTAAAACTGCAACTGTGGCAGTTGATGTATGGATTCTTCCTCCAGATTCAGTAGCAGGTATTCTTTGAACTCTATGAACTCCTGACTCATATTTAAGTCTTGAGTAAGCACCTTTACCTTTGATTAGGAATGATACCTCTTTGTATCCACCAACTCCAGTATCACTAGCACTTAAAAGTTCCATTTTCCATCTTCTTCTTTCAGCATATCTAGAATACATTCTAAATAAGTTTCCAGCAAATAAAGCTGCTTCATCTCCACCTGCTCCACCTCTTATCTCAACTATAACGTTCTTTTCATCGTTAGGGTCTTTAGGTAATAAAAGGATTTTTAATTCAGCTTCTAATGGTTCTACTTGACATTCTAGTTCAGATATTTCCATTTTTGCTAATTCTCTTAGTTCCTCATCAGATTCTTCTTCTAAAATAGCTTTAGATTCACTAAGGTCATTTAATACACTTTTATATTCTCTGTATTTATTAACGATAGGCTCTAAATCTGCATGTTCTTTCATATACTTTTGCCAAACTTTTTGGTCATTTATTATTTCCATGTCACTGATTTTTTCAGTTAAATCTATATATTTATCTTCTAAAACCTGTAGCTTGTTTAACATACTGTTCACCTCTTTTTTTCGTACAATCTCAGCATTTTATTATATCATAAAATATTTCCTATAACAACTCTGTCAATTTGTTGCAAATCTTTTCTAGTATATATATTAGTATATCCATACATCTTCATTAACTTACTAACATCCTCGCTTTGGTCATGCCCAACTTCATAAGCTAAAGTTCCACCTTCTTTTATGAAATTCTTTGCTTCTTTTGTTATAGCTCTATAAAAATCTAAACCATCAATTCCACCTTCAAGAGCATTATACGGTTCAAAATCTTTTACTTGTTTGTCTAAAGTATCGATTACTTCTCTTTTTATATATGGTGGATTCGAAACTATTATATCAAATTTCATTTCTTTATTTATATTTGTAAATAAATCTGATTTAACAAAAGTTATTCTATCATCTACTTCATTTAATATAGCATTTTTTCTACCTATTTCCAAAGCTATTTCTGATATATCGACAGAAGTTATTTTTGCATTTTCTAAGTATTTTGCCAAACTTACTGTTATAGCTCCAGAACCTGTTCCTATGTCCAATATATTTATATCTTCTTTATTTTTTGCTATTTCAATTACCTCTTCTACTAAAACTTCTGTATCAGGTCTTGGTATTAAAACACCTTCTTGCACATAAAAATCTAATCCCATAAATTCACGATTTCCTACAATATATGCAATAGGTCTATTGTTTAATCTTTCTTCTATAAATTTATTAAATAAATTTTCTTCTTCTTTACTTAAAGATTTATCTAAGTTTAAAAGTATATATAATCTATCTACATTAAGGACTTTTTGCAATAAAGTTTCTACATCAAGTCTTGGTGTAGAACTTATTTCTTCAAGTTCCTTGGAATATCTTACAATTATGTCTCTTATAGTCATAAGTTTCTCCCTTACTTCTTTAAATTACGGCTTTTAATGCTTTAATCGCCACTTCTAATTGATCATCTTCTGGCTCATTTGTAGTTATATGTTGTAACATCATTCCCGGATAAGCAACAATTTTACTTAATATATTATTATATTTCCCAAGAAATTTAATTATCTCATAAGATATTCCTGCCACAATAGGAATACATAAAATTCTCATTATAATTCTAACAAGAATATTAGGCCATCCAAAGAATGAAAATAGTATTATTGATGTCGCCATTACTATAAATAAGAAATTTGTACCACATCTAGGATGTAGAGTTGTAAACTTTTTGGCATTTTCAACTGTTAACTCTAAGCCACTTTCATAACAATATATTGTCTTATGCTCAGCTCCATGATACATAAATGTTCTTTTTATATCTTTATTTTTTGATATAGCTAACATATATAATATCAAGATGCCTATTCTAATTAAGCCTTCTATTAAATTTAAAACTATATTATTTTTTATTATTTTTGAGAACAATCCACTTATAGTTGTAGGTATTAATACAAAAAGACCAACAGAAAATATCATAGCTAAAACTAAAGATATAGCCATAATTACATCATTTGCTTTATCTTTAAATACCTTTTTCAAAAATCTATCAATTGCATCTTCTTCATCATCTTCCTCCATAAAAAACTCTGAAGAATAATTAAGACTTTTCATTCCTTGTATCATAGTTTCAAATAATACAAATCCTCCTCTTAAAAATGGTATTTTGTCTATTTTTTTATCATTAACCCAACTACTTATTCTTTCTTTTTTTAATTCAATTTCTCCATTACTTTTTCTAACTGCAATAGCTCTATAATGTTTAGATTGCATCATAACACCTTCTATTACAGCCTGACCACCAACATTTTGCTTTTTCATTGTTAATACTCCTCATAATAATTTTAACTTAATAAAACTATTATAATATAAAAATTCCCCTTAGAGTATCATATTATACTTTTAAGGGGTCAATTATTTATTTAACCACATGACATTTTCTGCATCTAGCTTCATAGCTTTCAACAGCCCCTACTTGAATAATAGGGTCATCATATCTTGCCGGTTTTCCATCTATTAATCTTTGTGATCTTGTTGCTGGCTGTCCACATACAGAGCAGATAGCTTGTATTTTATCTACAAATTCAGCAACTGCTAAAAGTCTTGGTGTTGGACCAAAAGGTTCACCTTTAAAATCCATATCTAATCCTGCTGCGATAACTCTTACTCCTTTGTTAGCCAAATCAACAGCAATATTTACTATATCTTCATCAAAAAATTGCACCTCATCTATACCTACTACTTGTATATCTTCATCTATTAAATCATATATATCTGAAGGCTTTTCTATGGGAATAGCTTCTATACTATCTCCACTATGAGATACAACATCACTTTTACTATATCTATCATCTATATGAGGTTTAAATACAATAATATTTTGTTTTGCAATTTTAGCTCTTTTTAATCTTCTTATTAACTCTTCACTTTTTCCACTGTACATAGGTCCAACTACTACTTCAATATAACCATGGTTTACTGGTCTATACATATTTTCGAACCTCCTAAGTTTTTATCTTATGTTGTTACTAATAATATTCTAAAATTATGTATTTTTTAGTAATTAGATAAATAAAATAGGGGTTGGATAGCCAACCCCTTTTTTACAATAATTAATCCATTTTGAATCTTTTTTTGAATTTGTCGATTCTTCCACCTTTTTCTATGTTCTTTTGTTTTCCTGTATAGAAAGGATGGCATTCTGAACATATTTCAACTCTTATTTCGTCCTTAGTTGAACCAGCTATGAAAGTATTTCCACAAGCACAGTGTACTTCAACTGCATTGTATTTTGGTTGTATATCTTTTTGCATTCTTAGTCACCTCTTTTTCAATTATATTCTAAATTAATTATATTAATTTTAAGTTTTCATCTTCAACTACATCATTATAACACATGTTTTTTAGTGATACAAGGATTTTTGTATTTCTTAGCCATATGAATTTTTCTTTATAATATTATTATTTTATACTTCTTATAAATTCTTCGTTATTTTTTGTTTTCTTTAATGCTTCAATTAAATTATCTGTAACCTCTAAAATAGAATTATTACTCATTTCTTTTCTTAGTTTATATAATGCAGTTTTTTCTTCTTCTGTTAATAATAAATCTTCTCTTCTTGTTCCTGATTTATAGATATCTACTGCAGGGAATATTCTCTTTTCTGCAAGTTTTCTATCAAGGTGTAATTCCATATTACCAGTTCCTTTGAATTCTTCAAAGATTACATCATCCATTCTTGAACCAGTTTCAACTAAAGCTGTAGCAAGAATTGTTAAAGAACCACCTTGTCTAATATTTCTAGCTGCACCAAAGAATTTTTTAGGACCATGTAATGCCCCTGGATCTAAGCCGCCAGATAAAGTTCTTCCTGTTGGCGAAATTGTTAAGTTATATGCTCTTGCAAGTCTTGTTATACTATCTAGAAGTATTACTACATCTTTTCCATGCTCTACAAGTCTTTGAGCTCTATTTAATACCATTTCTGCTACTTTAACATGATGACTTGATACTTGATCAAATGTTGAATAAATAACATCTCCATCTATTGATTCTTTCATATCAGTAACTTCTTCTGGTCTTTCATCTATTAATAAAACTATAAGTTCCACATTAGGATGATTTTTAGCAATACTATTTGCCACACTTTTTAGTAGCATAGTTTTACCAGCTTTAGGTGGTGCAACAATTAGCCCCCTTTGGCCTTTTCCTATTGGCGAAATTAAATCTATTAATCTAGTTGATATTTCATTTTGACTTTTTTCTAATGTTAGTCTTTCTTCTGGATATATAGGAGTTAATGTAACAAATGATTTTCTATTTATACAAGTTTCTGGATTTTCATCATTAACTCTTTGTACAAATAGTAAAGCTCTGAATTTTTCTCCTGTTTTTGGGTGTCTTGTTATCCCTCTAACTTTATCTCCTGTTTGAAGATTAAATCTTCTAATTTGAGAAGGTGATACATACACATCTTCATCCGTAGATTGATAGTTTGATCCTCTTAAAAATCCAAATCCATCAGGAAGTATTTCTAAAACTCCAACTACTTCATCATCTTTAGAAGTATTGAACTCATTAACTATTTTAGATTCTTCAACAACTTTTGGTACATAATTATTTTTAGTATTTCTATGATTTCTATTTTCTATACTTATATTTTTATTGTTATTGTTGAAATTACGAGAATTGTTTTGATGTTCTCTATTATGAGTTTTTACATAAGATTTATATTCTGACTTTTCACCTTGCTTATGATTTTCCGTATCATTATTTCTTGTATATCTATTTCTATTACCGTTATAATCCGTATTTTCTTTTTCTTGTCTTTGTTCTTCAGCCTTTATATTTTCCATATTCATATAGTCTTCATTATTTTTTATATTTTTATCTGATTTATTATTCGTTTCGCAGTTGTCATTTATCAATTCAACTAACTCATTTTTCTTGTACTTTGTAACTGATTTTATATTTAATTCTTTAGCTATTGTTCTAAGGTCTGCTAAAGTTTTTTTACTCAATTCTTCCAATGTTATATTTTCCAAGTTCAAATGAACCTCCTCACATATTATTTAAGGCTGTAATTAAATTTCAATTCTAAAGGAAATATAGGGTGTGAAAAAGAAAAGTTTTTATTTTTTAAAATATGATTTTAATAAAATAATAATATCATTATTAAATATCACGGTCAACATGTAAAACTTCTAATTCTTATCTTTTTATTATTTTTTCTATATTTTGTAAATTTATTCATTAACTTTCCTACTAATTAAAAAAGTAGATAAAATATCTACTTTTAATTTATATTATTCTTTATTATATTTTTTCATTAAATCAACTAAAATTTCATTTTTATCTAAATTATGTATAGCATTTATGAATCTTATAGTTCCAGTTTTTGATCTCATAATAATAGACTCAGTTTTAGCCTTATTATCACCAATATTTATCACACCTTTTAATAAATTACCTTCTGTAATTCCCGTTGCTGCAAAAAATAAATCATCACCTTTAGCTAAGTCTTCTAATGTTAATTTTTTATTTATATCTGCGTCACTTAATCCCATTTCATGACATCTATTTCTTTCTTGTTCGCTCATAGGAAAAATTTGTGCCTGCATATCTCCGCCCATACTTTTTATGGCTACGGCTGTTATAACACCTTCAGGTCCACCACCAATCCCCATAAGTATATCCACTCCTGTTTCTTCAAAACAAGTGGCTATACCTGCTTCAATGTCTCCGTCACCAAACATTCTTATTTGGCAACCAAGTTTTCTAGCTGGTTCAATTATATAATCATGTCTTTCTCTATCTTGAGTCATAATAGTCATTTGTGTAGTTTTTTTACCTAACGCTTTTGCAACACTTAGTATATTTTCTTCTACACTTTTATCCAAATCAATACATCCCTTTGCCTTTGGTCCAACAACAATTTTTTTCATATATGTATCTGGTGCATGTAATAAAGATCCTTTTTTACCAACAGCTATTACTGATATGGCATTAGGTAATCCCTTTGCTATCAACGTTGTTCCATCTAAAGGATCTACTGCTATATCAACTTCCATGCAATCTTCTGTTTGCAAACCTACTACTTCTCCAATATACAACATTGGTGCCTCATCTAATTCTCCTTCACCAATGACTACTTCACCTTTTATCCTTACAGTTTCAAAAGCTCTTCTCATAGCTTCTACGGCTGCTCCATCCGCTCCATTTTTATCTCCTCTTCCCATAAATTGAGAAGATACTAGCGCTGCTGTTTCTGTAACTCTAACAAGTTCTAATGCTAAATTTCTATCCATATATATTACCATCTCCTTTTTATATTACATAGAAAATTATATATTATACACTTATTTTAGTAAATAATGGATAATATATAATTTATATTTTATCAAAACAATATATATGATACACTATTTATTCAAAAACTTTATTTGCCATATTTTATTTAATATTTATAATTTATCAACAAAAAATTCACTTCGTTCATGTCCCAACGACTTCGTCCGTTGCTCCATTAAGCAGTTGGAATTTATATTTTATCCACA
>USRS01000017.1 GCA_900557165.1 uncultured Clostridium sp. | reverse complement strand
ATGATCCAGAAGTTGAAAAAAAGGGAATTGAAAAAGGGTATGAAGAAATAGTTTTAAATATGTTTGGTCAAGGACTTGACGAATCAACTATTTCCAAATTCACAAAACTTGATATCGAAAAGGTAAAAGAAATAACAAAAAAGCACCTTAACTAACAAAAAGGAAGGGATGAACTCATATCAAATTCATCCCTTTTATTAAATCATACTCTCTAAAAACTCTCTAAAAGCAGGGTATATAATTTTATGTCCCAATTCATTAAGATGAATTCCATCGCCATTACCATCAAGCTCACTTTTGTTATAAAAATATAAATTTCTATTTGTTTCGTCTTCTGGTCTTAATGATGATAAGTGGTATAAATCTAAATACTTCACACCTCTACGTTTACATATTAATTGTAACTTTTGTACATATAATTCCATATCATTATTAGGGGCTAAGGAAAAATATTTAATTATAAGCTACAAATATCATTTATTTTAAAAGAATTTATAATTAAATAGTTAAAAATAAAATGGACAAGAAGGCAAAACAAATTTTATATAAGTATTACTGGAAAAATGGATGGCTTGATGAAAATGAAAGACTTATAACTGAAGAAGATTATAATTATGCTTGTAAAAAGGGAACGATGTTTACGTTAGATGTTGAAAGTATAAGTCATGATGATTGTATTTGCAAGATAAACAAGTTACTAAATCAATTCTCTAAACAAAGTGCAGTAGACATATTTGTATCAAGTTTATCCACTAGAAATGTATATAATAGAAGTATATTATCAAGTTATATACAAGCAGAAAGTTTAATAAAACATGACTTTAAATCAGGTAATTTTTATTGCCAAATATGCGAAAATTTAGGTTTAAGTAGTGCTTTTAATATAGAATTAGATAGAAATATAATGAATTTTGAAAAAATAAAATGGGGTGGGGTTAGATTAAATAACGTAGAATATATACTTTTTGATTTAGAACTGTTTAGAAATATAGTGATAACAAAACCAAATGATGAAGATATCAAAATTCTTATTCTCGAACCTAAAAAAAGAAAGACCAACTAGAGGTAGGGACACTGATTTTGGATATATTGAAGATTTGCGTGGTGAGGATGGATACAATATGAATATTGCTAAAGAGTTATTTAAAGAATATTTTTAACGGAGGGTAAAAACTAATTAATTTCTACTCTTCGTTCTATAAATTAGATATCACGAGGTTAGCTAATATAGCTAAAAGAGAAAGAAGTTCGTGGAAGAAATTTTAACATCAAATTATTATGGCATTGTGGATATAACTAGAGTTGCTATATGTTTATTTGCAATAGGTGTTTTTATTTATCGTGACATTCACTGTAATAAAATATAATTTATTTTATATACATGGCAAAGCTTGTTTATAAGTCTGTGTAGTATGATATAATAATATATATTAAAAATAAGATGGGTCTTAATTTTTATGATACATGGACTATTTGCAAAGCTAATAAAGGCATGAGCTTAGAAGATTATTGGTGGTTAAATAACGGAGAAGATGAGTATGAGAAGTTTCATATTAGATATCTTATAGAAAGCGGAAAACAAACATATTTCGGAAGACCAGTTTAAAATAATTTCTTTTAAAGTAGATCCTATTTACTAGGATTAGATGGGTAAGCCTCAATTGGAGGTATTCAACAATCCTATAAAATAGTTGATGAGAGTGGATGTGAAATTTCAAACTGTGGAGAAATAGAAGATTGATTAAAAGATTTTAAAACAACTTAGGAGAATTAATTATGAAATACAAAGTTATATTATTTGATGCAGACGAGACATTATTTGATTTCAAAAAAGCTGAAAGAGAAGCTTTCAAAAACACTATGATAGATTTTGGTGTTGACTACGATGAAAACTACCATTTTAATACTTACGAAAAAATAAACTCAGCCATCTGGAAAGAACTAGAACAAGGACTTATAACACAAGAAAAACTAAAAACAGAGAGATTTAAAAGATTTATCGATAAAATAGATATGAGTTTTGATGAAAATGATTTTGCCACAACTTACATGAAGTACCTAGGCGATGGGTCATTTTTATTTGAAGGAGCAAGAAAACTTATAAAAGATTTAAGCGACAAATACATTCTTTCAATAGTTACTAACGGACTTACAGTAGTTCAAGAAAGAAGAATAAAAAAATCATCTATAGCCAAATACTTCAAAGACATTGTAATCTCAGAAGAAATAGGCATAGCAAAACCACATCCAGACATATTTGAACATGCAATAGGTAACCTTGGAGAATTTAACAAAGACGAGATTCTTATGATTGGAGACAATCTTAGCTCAGATATAAAAGGTGGAATAAACTATAATATAGATACTTGTTGGTATAACCCAAATAAAAAAGAAAACAAAAGCGATTTAAGTCCAACTTATGAAATAAGCAACTACAAAGAATTAAGAAATATATTATTAGGATAAATTTATGCAAAAGTGTAACAATTCAATTGCACTATTCATAAATTATGTTAAAGTAACTCTGTTATTGACAATAACTAGACTTTGACACAATTTTAGGAGAATTTTATGAGTGAAATTACAACATATACTGGAAAACTATTTGATCCAACTAATCCAAATATAGATGGCATTGATATAGTCGATATAGCACATGCCCTATCGCTACTATGCAGAGGTAACGGCCATGTTAAGCATTTTTACTCAGTGGGCCAACATTCTATATCATGTTATAGAGAGGCAAAAGCTAGAAATTATTCTAAAAAAGTTCAACTAGCTTGTTTATTTCATGATGGTAGTGAAGCTTATTTATCAGATATAACTAGACCAGTTAAACCAAAACTACCTGAGTATCTAATTATAGAAGATAAACTTCAAAATATTATTTGGCAAAAATTTATTAAAGAGCCTTTAAGTGAAAAAGATTTAAAGCAAGTATTTGCAATAGATGACGACATACTTTCTTATGAATTTGAACACTTAATGCCAAAGCAAATATCTGATAATTATAAAAATCTTTTAACTAAACCTGATTTATCTTTTATAAATCCTGCTCTTGTTAAAAAGGAATTTTTGGATATAGTTGAAAAAGAATTGAAAATTAAATAAGTATAAAAGAAGGCAGATTAAAGAAATCTGTCTTTTATTTTGCAAAAAAGTAAACTTAAGTGCTACTTTTAGCCAATAAGAACATTTGTTCTTACGTGCTAAAAGTAGCACTTCGGCCTTTTTATACGAATTTTAGTTAACATAATTTTATTATAAGAAACATTTTGATAATTTTCACTGAATAATAAGAAGAAAAAGGTATAAAACTAAGTAAATAGTTCTAATTTACTTTCATCAAGGAGCGAAATATATAAATGCATATATTAAACTTAAATACAAAAGAAATAAACAAAGATACATACAATATAGAATTAAATGAAGATTATCACTTTATAATATGCAACCCTTGGGAGTTGAAGTTCCTCAAAAATAACTTGAATATAGACGAAGACACTTACAAAGACTGTTTAATGTTTGATGAAAAAGTTAAAGTGAACATATTTGATCATCATATATTTTTCACTTTGAACAATTTTCAAGTTTTAGAAGAAGATATAATTATGGAGGAGATTAACATATTTTTATCTGAGAAGTACATTATTGTTGTTTTGAGAAAAAGAAATGAAATTTACAAACAAATAAAAGAGTTGATGGATGAAAGTTTTTATTATAAATCAAATCTTACCTTATCATTACTAATAGTATTTTCCACTATTCTCAGAATAATAATATCAAACCAATTTGAAAACTTGGAAAAGATAGAGGATGAGATACTTCAGTTGGAGGATGAAATACTGAGTGAGATAAACGAAGACATATCACTTAAAATAAGTCATATTAGATCCATGTGTAGAATATGTGTAAAAAACATAAGACCTTTAACTTATATTATGGATACTTTGACAAAGGAGGGCATGGAGTTTTTTTCTGATGAAAACTCAAGGGGCATCTATATGGAAAAGGAGTTTATAAAACTATTGAAGGGCGTTGATGATTCCATAGATAAGTTGTATAGTTTTTCCTTAAGTACGAGGGAACTGGCAGATAAGCTTCTTGATATTTATTCTTCTAAGGTTTCGGAAAAAACAAATAATCTTATAACGAAGCTGACCATACTTACAGGTATAAGTGTACCAATAACTATTATAACTGGTGTTTATGGTATGAATTTTAAATACATGCCTGAACTCAATTATATACATGGATATAAAATAGCCCTCTTGGTCATTGTTTTAATTCCTCTTGTTAGTTTTTTATTTTTTAAATATAAAAAGATGATTTAATAGAGAATGGGTTTACATAATTATATTATGGTGACTTTTCATTTTATAAATCTTAAAATTTTACGATGTTTTTTTTGATTTTTTAGCCAATTTCACCAAAAGCTATTTATTTAGCCCTATAAAGGTTTTGCACCTTTAAATGATTAAATGTATTAGGGGTTTTTTTCTAGGCACTTTAAATCCTTGTTAAATTCGTTAACTTTCTTATGTTTTTAATTTAATAAAAAGGATATGTTTACATAATAAAATTATATGAATCCATCCTTTTAAAACTAAAACTCACTATTATATTTTAGATATACTTAAAACAGTGTACTTTGTATAAAATAATCTCCTTATAATAAAAAGTTACCATAATATTGTTATGGTAACTTTTTATAGTTTTTATATTGGTATTTTATCAAAAAAATAATGTTATTTTATAAGAAATCTGCCAAAATTCATTTATTTAGATTATAAGAGCTTCCATATACCTCATCGATAACTTCATCCTTTTATCATCTCCAACCCCTTCAAATCGTCATTTAAAAAGTTTGATTTTCGCACTTTCTTAAAAATGAATATAAATTATCCCATTTTTCTTTCGTTGTTAAATAAAGTATCAGAAATTTTATCTGACGCTTCTTGATCCATTTCCCTAAGAGCATGAGAGTAGATGTTCAAAGTTGTATTAACATTAGAGTGTCCCACCCTCTCAGATATAACTTTTATAGGGACTTTTGCATCTATAAGCATGGTAACATGAGAGTGACGAAGGTCGTGAAATCTTATATGTTTCAAATTATTCTCCTGTAAAAAGTATCTAAACTTCTTACTAAGGACATCTTGAGCTATGGGATTTAGATTTTTATCATAAAAAATAAGCTCTCTATGTGATTTTTCGCCCCTTAATTTAGCTGCCAATCTGTCTTTTTTTAGCTGTTTTAGCATCAAAATTATCTCTTTTGGGGCAGAAATTGTCCTAATAGATGACTCAGTTTTAGGCTCTTTTAGTATAACTTGACCCTTATCTCGCACTGTTATTTTGTCAATTGTAATGGTAAAATCATTAAAATCTATATTATTCCACGTAAGTCCGAGTATTTCTGATATCCTTAACCCCAGTCCACTAGCAAGAATTATAGGTAATTCTAAGGATGTTTCACGGGATTTTTCCAGTAATTTTTTCATATCTTCAGCGTTATAAATCTCATTTTTATACTTTTTATTCTTAGGAACTTCCACAAATTGTACCACATTTTCTTTAATTAACTTCAATCTATAAGCTCTTTTTAGTGCTAAATTTAGTATATTTAAGTGGACTTTTATGGTCTGTGGTGTAAGTAAATCTAGCAAATCATCCACATAATTTTGTATATGAATAGGTCTAATATCGCATAATTTTATATCTCCAAGAAGGGGAATTATGTATTTTTTACAGATTCTCATGTAACAATTATAGGTTGTAATTGATAAATTCATCTTGTATTTTTCTAAGAAATCTAATAAAAAATCTTGCAAAATTATCTCGTTTGGAAGCAATAATTCTTCCTTATATATCTCTTCTTTTACCTCATTTAACCTCTTATTTGCATCTCTTTTTAAAGGGTAAGATCCCATATTTTTCTGTTTTCTTTTATTAGTTTCTTTGTCAAAATACTCCAAATAAACTATGTAATTTTTACTTCTTTTTCTTAAAAAAACTCTACTCATTTTCGAATCTCCCTGTTTAAAAATTTCTATTTTTCTATATTTATTTTACCACAAAACTCAGAAAAAAAGTAATTTTTTTACTGACAATCCACTGACATACTGACATTTTAAACCTCCTAAAGTCTTGAAATATCAACATTTTAATTGAAAAGACATAAAAGTATATATTTTATGTCTTAATATCTTCTATAGATATTTTTTATATTAATACAATCTTTCTTTTATCAAATTTCTATATAAAATATCCATAAAACTAAACGTCCCACACCTTAAACTTTTACTCATCACTCAACATTACCTACCAAAAATCATATTAATATTACAAGATAAAATTGTCTTTAGGAGGAGCAAAAATGAATAAAAATCTTTATCCTCATATGAAAATACTTCAGTCAAAAAAACTATATTTAAGACCTATAACACTAGATGACGCTAATGATATTTTTGAATATTTAAGCCAAGAAAAAGTCGTAAAATATCTTCCTATAAAAGCCCACAAAAATATAAACGAAACAAAAAAATTCATCTCCAACTATTTTATAAACAACTATGAAAATAATAAATATTCCCACTATGCAGTAGTATATAAAAAAGAAAATAAAGTCATCGGTAACATGGGTTTTAATAATATGAAAATAGGATCACAAACAGGGGAGCTTGGCATATGTATAAATCCCAAATATTGGGGCAATAAATTTTCACAAGAGCTTCTTGCCATCATGCTACCACATTGTTTCACGGATTTGAATTTAAAAGAAGTGACAACGGTCGTATACGAAGATAATAAATTTTCTCTAAAACCATTACAAGTATATAATTTTAAATACTCTAAAAGTTACAATGTAAAAGTCAAAAATAAAATTATCAAATGCAATGTATACTCTCTAAGTCGAAAAGATTATTTTAACAATAGATAAAACAATTTTAATGTTTAAATAATTTGGATTTTATTGTATACTAATATATAAGATAAACAAACTAAAAGAAAGGTGGACTTAACATGAAAGTATTTGCACCAGATTCAGCTATAAATGCTTTAAAAGAAATAATAGCAGATAATCAAGATAAACCTAACAACGTTAGAGTTTACTTTGCAGGTTATGCTTGTTCAGGACCAAACTTTGCATTGGCTCTTGATAACAAAATAGAAGGAGAAGACGTATCTTGTGAATTAGAAGGTATAAACTTCATAATGAACCAAGATGAATTCTTAACTTACGGTAACGTAATAATACAAGAAATGCCACAAGGTGGATTTGTTGTTTTAGTAGAAAATATGCCTACTGACGGCGGAGGATGCTCTGGCTGTTCAGGTGGATGCCATTAATGTATATTAGAGTACTAGTTTATACTGGTACTCTATTATTTTTAAAAAGGAGTAAATAGAGTGAGAAGAAGAAAGAAAAAAGGTTCAGACATAAAATTATTAAGCTACAACAATTATGTAATAAGAGAAAATATAGAAAGCCTAAAAGGTAAGTGGCATGAGAGATTTAGTAACAATAACCCTATCCATGCAGAGTTTGGTACTGGTAGAGGTAAATTTATCACTACACTAGCTAAAGAAAACCCAGACATAAACTATATAGCTATGGAAATCAAAGAAGAAGTATTATTAAAAGCTGTTGAAAAAGCAGCAGAGCAAAATTTAACTAACATCTACTTTATATGGGGTGATGTAAACCAAATAGAAGAGTATTTCGACAAAGGAGAGCTAGAAAGAGTATACATCAACTTCTGTGATCCTTGGCCAAAGAAAAGATGGGCAAAGAGAAGACTTACTCACACATCTTTCTTAAATAAATACTACAACATATTAAACGAAAAAGGAGAAGTTCACTTTAAGTCAGATAATGAAGGTTTATTTGAATTTACTCTAAACGAAATCTGTAATAATCCTTGGAAATTAAAAAACATTTGTTTAGATTTAGGCAATAATGAAGATGTATATAATGTAACTACAGAATATGAAGATAAATTTATGTCTCAAGGTATGAAAATATACAGATGTGAAGCACAAAAAGTAATAAATTCTTTAAAATAACATTAATAAATAAAATGAAGTAGAAATTTACATTAATAAATTGTACGAAAGGAATCATCTACCACAAGGGAATAAAAACCTTCCATAGAAATTTAGTAATATACTATTTTGTGGGAGGTTTTTTATTATGAAGTTAATTAAATTTTGCTCATTAATTTTAATGCTAATCCTTTCAACTGGTTTAATATCCATAAAAAACGATAATATACCCCTATCCCAAGAGGAGCTAAAATATATATTCCCAGACGATAACCTAAGATCAGTAGTCAAAGACTATTTTTCCCACGAAGACATCACCATATCTAAGTTAAACAACTTAGAAGGAGAGTTTTATGCCAGCAATGAAGATATAAAAGACCTTACAGGCATATCTACATTAAAAAGCATAGACAAATTTGTCTTTTGGAATAATGAAATAAGTTCCTTACCACCAGAGATAACCACACTTAATAAAATTAAATACATAAACATAGCTAATAACTACCTTACTGAAATCAACACCATAAACACCTTAATAGACAAAGGCGTAAAAATTGACTACGACTTAAACTTCATAAGTGATGAAAGATATCAATATGAACTATCATCCAAGAAAAGACATATAATCCTAGACAAAAATGAAAAAGTAAACTTAAGAAGTCTACTTAAAAAAAATATAGATGCTTATCCAAAATACTGGGAAGTGACAAATGTATTACCTTCAGACATAGATTTATGCATTGAATCAAACAATCCTGCAAACATGTCTATAGACAACATAAAAGGAACTTGTACAGCCGGCAATAAAAAAGGTGTATATTACATAGTAATAAGCTTAAACAAAGATAAGCTACCTAACGCCACTACCATAATAAAAGCTAGTGTAAAATAAAATTCGCTTCAAATTAAAAAAAGGCCTTTTGGCCTTTTTTTTAGAATAAATCTGTTTTCCTTCTCGTTATAATTATCCCCCATACAACGATCAAATAATAAGCTACATATAAAGTAGATTTAATATCTTCAATGTCAAAACCAAATAAAACTCCACCTGTATTTGGTAAGAACACTAAAAGAGAAGATATAAGTATCAAAATTGGATTAATAATTATTTGCCTCTCAGATCTAAATAACAATATATTTCCTATCCACATTACAGAAAATACTAAAAACAATATTTTATAAATAGCTTCTATACTTTCAGTCATATATTATGCTCCTATTCACTCATTGATGTATTTTATAATGTAATAAAATTATATATGTTTTCATTATAAATTTAAAGATATTTTCTTATTTTATTTAGAAATTTAATAAAAGAAATATTTCATTAATATAAATCATATCCATATTATATAGTCCTATTTTATAATCAAGGAGTGATTTATTTAATGAAGTTTTACAAATGGTATAGCCAAGCCTTAGGAAGTGTCATAGGCATGGTTTCATGTATATATGGTTACTTAAATGGAGACCTTCTCTTATATTCTACTTTAGGTGGCAATTACGATACATTAAACTTCAACCAAATACTTTCAAGTTACATATTATATCCTCTGTGTATATTAACCTTCCTTAGCGCCATGTTCATACCTGTAATAAAAGATTATAAAGATAAAAAAGTACTAGGTATGAGAGTAAGCAAAATAAATAGAGTCTTAAAATACTCAGCAGCTATTGTAGGTTTACTAGGATGTCTTATTTACTTCATACCAGCAGCACTAGTCATATTATTTAGCGATATATTATCACTTATTCAATATACATTTAACAAATTAAGTAATAAATTAATAAAAAATCCTCTAAAGGAACAAACTTCTAAAAAAGAAGCTTGTGATGAAAACTCTGATGAAGCTGAATTAAACCCTCTTTTAACAAACAAACCTCCAAATAACAATGAATGCTTATCAACTAAAAGAGAAATGGCTATTAATTTAATAGATAAAAACTCTAACATGGACTTCATAAGAGAAATAACAGGTTTGTCACCACAATATTTAACAAAGCTTAAAAAAGAAAAAGAAAATCTACATTCTAAAAAAAATAGTACAATTAAATAATTATCATATCAATTTACATTACCAAAAATATATTTTTTATATAAAATAAATAAAGGTATTTGACTTCTTTATATAGAAATATAACTATAACGATTTTTTAGTACTTTAAGATACTATTTTATCATTTAAATATATGTAGCATTTTAATAAAAAATAATTTTATAAAACAAATCAAGGGGGATATTGAAATGGAAGTATTAAAAGTTTCATCAAAGTCTAATCCTAACTCTGTAGCTGGAGCTTTAGCAGGAGTACTAAGGGAGAAGGGAAGTGCAGAGATACAAGCAATAGGTGCAGGTGCTTTAAATCAAGCTATAAAATCAATTGCCATAGCAAGAGGTTTTGTTGCACCAAGTGGTCTTGATTTAATATGTGTTCCTGCATTTACTGATATAGAAATTGACGGCGAACAAAAAACAGCTATAAAATTAATCATTGAGCCTAGATAGTATATATTTTTATAGGAATAATCATGTAAATTTAATTTGCATGATTATTTTTTTAGTAAAAATTTTAAAATTATTGTTTTATTATAAAGAAGCTTAAAAATTTATTTTGAAGCTATATATATCAATTCCTTTTATGGTATAAATTACTGAAATAAAGAAGAGTATCATATTAAAAGTGATTGAAATATGAATAGAATACTTATATAATGGAAATAAGAAATTCTAAAATACAGGGGAATTCAAAATAAGGGGGATTACAACATTGGATTTTAATATAAATCAATTAGTATACATAGTTGAGGTCATTATTTTATCAATTTTACTATTCTTAGTAGTTGGAGGTATTTTCGGTACAAATGATGGGACTATAAGCTATTTTTTATCTTTAATTGCTTCACATTTTATAATCAAGGAATTAAACTCTATAAAAAAATCGTAATAGTATATATTACGATTTTTTTATTATACTTTGTTATAATAAAAAATCAATTATTTTAATATATATTTATAAATAGGGGACTAAGTCATATTAGTTTCTAAATGTATATTTAGGAACTAGTTGTATGTATTTTCAAATAGTGCCCCTATTTTAGCCCCTTTTGTATATACTTAATTATTTATTTTATTGTTGTAACTTTTATTCAATTATGTTATTTTTTACTATGAATATAAAATAAGGTGGAATTTATATGGAAAACAAAAATATTAAAATCAACAATAAATCTGACAAACCTGACAACATAGTTTTGCGTGATCATAAAATCATAGAAAAATGTATATCTTACGAAAATAAGCTTCCTGCCTTTATGAAAGATTATTTCATCTATCTAAAAGGCTCTGTGGCCGTTTCTACCCGTTCAGCTTATTTAGAAGATATCCACTTCTTCTGTAACTACATAGTAGATGAAACTACTTTATCAAAGGCCCAAACGCCTAAAGATATAACATTAGAAGAATTCAATAAAATAAAAGCCAGAGACATAAACCTTTATCTTGGTGACTTTTGTCCTAGATATTACAAGGAAAAAGAAAACAACACTTTAATTTATGAAAACAACAATCGTGCCTTAGCTAGAAAAAAATCATCCATCTCTACTCTATTTAAATTTTTATATAGAAATGAACAACTAGACAAAAATATCACCGATGGATTTAACCCAATCAAGCTTCCTAAACCTCAGCCAGACGCCATCAAAAGGCTTGATATTGACGAAGTTGCCATAATGCTTGATGCAGTGGAAACTGGCCAAGGTTTAACAGAAAAAGAACTTGTTTATTGGAAGAAAACTAAACTTAGAGACAAAGCCATTTTAGCTTTATTTGTAACTTACGGACTAAGATTAAATGAGCTTCGTGAGCTTAACATCTCCTCTTTTAACTTTTCTAGAGGTGAATTTAAAATTTATAGAAAAAGAGGCAAAGAAGTTTTAATGCCTATTAATAAAACTTGTGAATACGTTGTAAAAGACTATATACACCATGAAAGACCTTCTTCTGATTTATTAGACGATGAAGTTAAAGACGCTTTATTTTTATCTTTACAAAAAAAGCGTATCACTCCTAAGTCTATTAGAGAGCTTGTGAAAAAATACACATCTATTTGTATGAATACATCTAGGACAAATGGTTATAGTCCTCATAAATTAAGAGCCACAGCAGCAACATCTTTAATACAATCAGGCTTTTCCATTTATGATGTAAAAACACTGCTAGATCACGACAACGTAACTACTACACAACTTTATGCTGCACATAAGAAAAATATCAAAAGAGATATCGTAAATAATTTTGAATGGATAGATGAAAAAATAAATGATGAAATAATTGACGAAAACAGTTACAATGATAGTAACGAATAGTTTTATTGTCACTTTATTGTAAATAATACATCTAGGAACAAATGTTTGTAACGTGACCATCATTGTGTTACAATATAAGTAATAAACTAAATTTACTAAGAAATGAGTGATTTTATGTACGTGGATTTAAATGAAAAACAAATTGAGATTTTTGAATTTATCAAAGAACAACAATTACTTAAAGGTTATCCACCTTCTGTAAGAGAAATATGTGCTGCCGTAGGGCTAAAATCTACATCAACTGTTCATGGTCATTTAAATAAACTTGAAAAATTAGGATACATAAGAAGGGATCCAACTAAACCTAGAGCAATTGAAATCTTATCAAACATTAAAGACGATGCTTTAGGTCTTAATCAAGAAATTATACCTATTCCCCTAGTTGGACAAATAACTGCTGGAGATCCTATACTAGCCAACGAAAACATAGAAGAATATTTTCCACTACCTGCCAACTTAGTTAAAGGTAATGACAACTTTATTCTTCGTGTAAAAGGTGAAAGTATGATAGGTGCTGGTATACTTGATAAAGATTATGTAATAGTAGATAGAAGTAACTATGCGGTAAATTCAGACATAGTTGTTGCCCTTATAAATGGTGAGTATGCTACTGTTAAGAGATTTTTTAAAGAAGACAGATTAGTTAGATTACAACCAGAAAATGAATTTATGGATTCAATAGTATTAGATGAAAGAAATATCGAAGTCATAGGCGTTGTCAGAGGCGTTTTTAGAACATTATAAAAGTCTTCTACATTTATGTAGAAGACTTTTTTTTATGCTAAGTTTAAAGCTATATCCATCATTTTAGTAAATGCTACTTGTCTTTCATGAGAAGTAGTTGCTTTACCTTCTAGTGGACAATCTGATATTGTAAGTATAGCAAGAGCATTTACTCCAGCTCTAGCTGCATTCATATAAAGTCCAGCAGCTTCCATTTCTACACACATAACTCCCATTTTAGTCCATTTTCTAAGACCATCAAGCCCTTCATCACCGTAGAATACATCACTTGATAATATATTTCCAACGTGAACGTCAGTACCTTGTTCTTTTGCTACTTCTACAGCTTTAGAAAGTAATTCGTAACTTGCTGTAGGTGCATATGTACCTGGTAAGTTATATTGAGATGCAAAGTTTGAATCTGTTGAAGCACTCATTCCTATAACTATATCGTAAAGGTCTAATTTATCACTTAAAGCTCCAGCTGAACCTATTCTTATAAGGTTTTTAACTCCATAGAAGTGAATTAATTCAAATGAATATATTCCTATAGATGGTATCCCCATTCCTGAACCTTGAACTGATATTCTTTTTCCTTTATAGTATCCTGTATATCCATTCATTCCTCTTACAGTATTGTATTGTACAACATCTTCTAAGAAGTTTTCTGCTATGAACTTAGCTCTTAGTGGATCTCCTGGTAATAATACTGTTTCTGCTATGTCTCCAACTTGTGCCTCTATATGAGGAGTTGGTACTGGTGATTTACTCATATTGTTTCCTCCTATGTACTATCTTTATGAATATGTTATTCTACTCTATTATATTATAGACATAATTTAATGTAAACATATAAATAAATTTAAATCTTAAGTGTAATATGATCTATTTTACATTAAAGAACATTTGTTTCTTAATCTTGTTTTAGGAACTTTTTATTTAATTCCCGTTAGCTCTTCTATTTTTTGAGATAATTCTTTATCTGATAATGAATTAAAAGACTTATTGTATATATTCTTAAAAGGTGATTCTTTAGGAAATATCAAAAAAGAAGATTTTTTAACGTATCTATTATATTGCCCATTTTCTATACTATTTAATTTTTCACTATATTCTTCAGCTTTATTGTCTAATATGGATAGCATATCACATGTTTCTATTCTAAAATAACTCCACATATAATTATTATCAAAGTAAAAAGAAAGCTTCTTAGGTTTTATTATATCTAAGGACTCTTCTGTTACAAGTTCTAAACAATTATCTTCCTTAGAAAAATCTACACCATATAAAGTAAGTACTTGTCCATCAGGATAAAAAATATTATTTGAATTTTTATAACATAAAGAAAATAAAATATTTAACATATCTATTTCATCGTACCATGTACATTTATTAGGGATTGCTTTAGGAAATATTTCAATTATTGCTTCTTCCCATTTATGTATATTTTTAGAAACCTTAACATCCTTGTTATCTGACAAGTTTACACCTCCACAACATTTTAATTTTAGTTTAACTATTATCATTATTATGAATTTATATGTATTTTTATACATTTTTATTAATTATTGTAATAAATTATATGATATACTTAAGAGACAATACTTGGAAAGGTGGAAATAAATATGTTCAAACAAGATAAACCTACTATAAGTATCATTGTTCCCGTATATAATACTAGTATTTATTTAGAGCAATGTTTGAACTCCATTCATAATCAAAGTTTTAAAGACTATGAAGTTATATGTGTAGATGATGGTTCATCAGATAATTCTCTTCATATATTAAAAAAATATGAAAAAATAATAAAAAATTTCAAAGTAATCTCTCAAAAAAATCAAGGGGTGGCTGTGGCAAGAAACACTGGTTTAGCAAATGCTTGTGGAGATTATATTGTTTTTATAGATAGTGATGATTTTGTAAAAGAAAATTACCTAGAAGTATTATATAATGAAAGTTGTAAAACTAATGCAGATGTTGTTATCTGCAATTTCTATAGATATTATGAAAGATCAAAGCTTTCTTTACCAGTAGTTTATAAAAAATCTAAGGGATTATATTCTAAGGAAGAGATTTTAAAATCTTTAATTCCAGATATACTTATCCATTCTTATTTATGGAATAAGCTTTGGAAAAGAGAATTATTTGATAATTTACAATTTCCTCTTATAAAATATGAAGATATAGCTATCATGTGTAAGTTATTTAATAAAGTAAAAAAAGTATCTATAATAAATGATACTCTTTACTACTATAGAATTAGAAAGACTAGTATAGTTAGAAATTATTCCATAAGCACCCAAAACGACTATGTGAAAGCCTATGGACTTATACGTTTATTTATTCATGAGGAGAATTTATATAATAAGTTTAAATTTGCTTTTAATTTATTGACTATAAAAGTATTTTTAGTCATGTTCTTTATTAATATCTTCTTAATAAGTGAATATAAAAACTTAAAAATAACTTTAAGAAATTTTAAAACTTGTCATAAATTCATATCAAATGCTAATTCCTCTAAATTTAATTATTCAGAGGAAGAATTATTTAAACTTAATGTATTACAACCTATTGATTAAATAAAAGCACAGATTTTACTCTGTGCTTTTTATTTAATATATTTATTTATAAAATTAATTACCTTATCCCAATAAATATCTGTTGCAATTTTTTCAGATTTTGCATGGCCAGCTTCTTTTACTATTAATTTATCCTTAGGAGCCTTACAAGCATCGTATAGTTTGTTTAACATATAAAACGGTACAAACTTATCTTTATCTCCATGTATAAACAAAATAGGCACCTTTGATTTTTCCACTTGTTTAATTGCTGAAGCTTCTGATATAAAGTAGTTAGCTTTTATTTTACATATAAGACTACATAAGTTTATAAAAGGAAATGAAGGCAATTTAAACATGGATTTAAGTTTATATGATAATTGATTTTTAGCAGATGTATAACCACAATCTTCTATTATAACTTTTACATTTGGTGGTAAATCTTCTCCACTTACCATCATAACTGTGGCTGCTCCCATGGACACTCCATGTAATAAAATTTCAGCTTCTTTATCTTCTTTTAAAATAAACTCTATCCATTTTAATATATCAAGTCTATCATGCCACCCCATACCTATGTAATTTCCTTCACTTTTTCCGTGACCTCTTAAATCAGGCATTAATAAATTATATCCCAAAGTGTAGTATTTATAAGCATAAGGACTCATATACTCTGCATTATTAGTATAACCATGAACTGTTATGGCCCACTTAGAACTATTATTTTTTATTTTATAACCATGTAATTTAAGATTATCAAAAGAATTGATATATACATATTCTTTTTTATCATAATTATATATCCAAATATCTTCTTCTCTTTGATTATTGCTATTATTTGGATTGAAAATACCTTCCTTTGAACTTTTTGGATTAAGAGCATAATCGTATAACTTAAAACTTATACCTACTATAACTGCCAAAATTATTAAAAATACTATAATGATAATTGTTAACATGTCTTTATTCCTTTCTACCCTTTTTTTAAATATTATATCATATTAAAGTAAGTGTAGATAAACATACACTTGCCTACACTTATTTTAATTAATTTTCCTCATTATTATTTTCTTGTCCAGAATTTTTAATTAAGTTTTTAAAAGTTTGATGCAATCCTGTACTCGCCAATCCACTAAACATACCACCTAAAAAAATGTTAGCATCTATTCCTTTTTTTATTAAGATATTTGTAATTACACCTAATACTGCCATAATTAGAGGTATATACTTATTAGGTATAAAATCTAAGCTACTTTTAATTACATATCCAATACAAAGACATATGGCTATTACCACCGGCTCTGCAAAATCGCATAAAAATTGTAAATCCATTTAAATACCTCCTCTCATATATAAAATATTCCATTATATTTGCAAAAGTGACAATAAATACAAACATATTTAGTTTATATGTAATATTTAACATGAATAGAATAAAAAACAATTATATGTAAACAATAATAAAAAGATATTTATGGAGGTAAATATATGACACTAAACTGTTCAGCTGATAACTGCATTTACAATAATTACGGCATTTGTTATGCAGGCAACATCAAAATAGAGGGAGAAAAAGCATCCACAACTACAGGAACTACTTGTGCTACTTTTTCTCATAAAAAGGAAAATGAATTAAATAACTCTGCTAGCAATAACTTCACCACATCTTCTGATATAGAATGTAGTGCTAAAAAATGTAATTATAATTGTTTTGGTACATGTACAGCTTCTAGCGTACAAATAAACTTTAACAATGCATCATGTGATACATTTGTAAGTTTTTAATTTCATAAACAATTTCAGGTGAGCTTTTAGCTCACTTTTTTCTTTTAAAAGGTACCAATCTCTTCCCTATTTAATACAATAAACTATATGGATTAATTTTTAAGGGGGGATGGACATCATGGAAGAAATGGTAAAAGTAGTAAACCTCACAAAAGATTTTTATACTAAAGAAGGGGAAATGCAAGTACTAAGCAACATTTCCTTTACACTCTTCCAAGGAGAAATATTATCTCTACTTGGTCCATCAGGTAGTGGTAAATCAACAATCTTAAATATACTGACAAAACTTTTAGAACCTACATCAGGAAGTGTTACAATTAATGGAACAGTAGGATATATGTTTCAAAAAGATCATCTTTTGGAATGGCGCTCTATTATGGATAATATAACTTTAGGCTTAGAAATAATGCACAAGAAAAACGACAAAAAATCTATGGAAAGAATTGAAAGACTTTTAAAAACTTATGGTTTATGGGATTTTAGAAATATGTATCCTAAGGAACTCTCTGGTGGTATGAGACAAAGAGTTGCCCTTATTAGAACATTATCTGTAGATCCTGATATTTTATTATTAGATGAGCCCTTTTCTGCTCTAGATTACCAAACTAGACTAATGGTTAATGATGATGTTTATAAAATAATTAAAAATGAAAACAAATCTGTTATCTTAGTAACTCATGATATAAGTGAAGCCATAGCCATGGGGGACAAGGTAGCCGTTTTATCTAAAAGACCTTCTACCATAAAAAATGAATACAAAATAGATTTATCCATGGAAGAAGAAAAAACTCCTTTTAAATGCCGAAAAGTACCAAAATTTCAAACATACTTTGATTTATTATGGAAGGAGTTAGATAATAATGAGCTTTAATAAAAATTCTGTGGAATATGAAAATTATTTAAAAAATGTTAAATTAAAAAAGATAAAAATATTTATCACACAAATAGTCCTATTAATAGCCTTCTTTGTTTTATGGGAAGTATTAGCCGATAAAAACATTATAAATACCTTCCTATTTAGTAAACCATCTGATATATATAGTTTATTTATATCTTATACTTCGAACGGAACTTTAATTAAGCATGTGTGGGTATCAGTTTATGAAACTCTAATAGGCTTATTTATTGGAAGTACCTTAGGTATAATTATAGCTATAATATTATGGTGGTCAGAAACTCTTGCCAAAATTTTAGACCCTTTCTTAGTAGTATTAAATGCTCTACCAAAAACTGCCCTAGCTCCCATAATAATTGTTTGGGTAGGTGCTGGTGTAGAAGGTATAATAGTTACAGCCATAGCCATATCAATTGTTATTACCATATTATCAGCTTACAATTATTTTACTAATATGGACGAAGAGCAAATCAAAATGTTAAAAAGCTTCGGTGCAACTAAATCTCAAATTTTATTTAAACTTATTTTACCTGGTAATATAGGTAACTTAATTAATTTAACTAAAATTAACATAGGTATGTCATGGGTTGGTGTAATAGTTGGTGAGTTCTTAGTATCTAGATATGGTATAGGATATTTGATTGTTTATGGAAGCCAAGTATTTAAACTAGATGTAGTTATGATGGGTGTATTTGTTTTAGCTGTATGTGCATGGGGTATGTACGAAGTTGTAAATTTAATAGAAAAATTCTATTATTACAGACAAAGAAGAATAAAAGGATAAAATTTATGATGACTTTTAAAAAAAGATGCCTTTTTATAGGGTATCTTTTACATATTATGTAAAAACAGTAAATAAATTCTTGATGTAATCTCCTACTCTTGTTATAATTTTTACTATAAAAAATAAAATCAGAATGGGTGGGATATATGTCAAAATTTAAAAAAATAATAATTTGTATCATAGCATTGGTACTAATAATACCTTTAGGTGTTTATGGCTATGTACAGTACAAGCTTAAAGATGTAACAACAGGGGATACAAGTTATATATCAAAAATTGAAGAAGTAGATGGAATTACAAATATTTTACTTTTAGGTACTGATGGTAGACCTGAAGAAAGTGCTTTTAGAACAGATTCTATGATAATCTTAACTATTGATAATAATAATAAAGATATAAAACTCACTTCTCTAGCTAGAGATACATATGTAGAGATTCCTGGAAAAGGAAAAGGTAAATTAAATACAGCTTACTTTTGGGGAAAAGAAGATTTATTATTTGAAACAATAGAGAATGAATTTGGTATTGGTATAGATAAATATGCCATAGTTGATTTTACATCTTTAATGGATATAATTTATGCATTAGATGGTGTTGAATTAAATGTAAAAGAATCTGAACTTGAACAATTAAACAAATACATACCAGAATGTTATAAATTCTGCAAAAATGCAAATAAAGGTGAATTACAACTAGTAGAAAAAGCCGGAAAACAAACATTAAATGGTTACCAAGCTTTATCATATAGTAGAATAAGAAAAGGCGACAGTGCCATCAATAGAGATGAAAGACAAAGAAAAGTAATCAATGCCATAATTAAAAAATACAAAGATACTTCAATTACAAAATATCCAGCTTTAATTGATGCTGTAGTACCATATGTTACTACAAACTTAAATTCAAATGAAATTCTTCAATTAGCATATACTGGACACAACATAATCTCAGGAAAATCTCTTAAAAAAGCAATAAAAGAAGCAGAATTTCCTATAATAGATGATGTACACTCTAAAGGTGGTATGTACGGTAAAAACTTCTACGGTAATACAGAGTGGGTATGGATATATGACGAAAACTCAACTTCAGTATTAAGAGATTTCATATACAAAGATATACCAATGAATGAAAATGAATACTTAAATGACAATAGCCAAATAAGTTTAAAATATTAAATATAAAAGAAAAACTGAGCGAAAGCTCAGTTTTTTTTGTATTGATGAATAAAAAATATGTTGATACAATTATATTGCAGTAAAATTTGTAAAAGGGGTGGATTTATGTCACGAAGAAAAAAAATAGTTATAACCTTAATATTAATACTTGTATTATTACCAGCTGCTCTTATGGGATTTTTATATTACAAAATAAATACCATTAAAACAGACAACCAAGTTGAGGGTATTACCAACATATTATTACTAGGAACAGATGGTAGGAAAAACGAAAGTGCCTACAGATCTGACTGTATGATGATAGTAACCATAGATAATACTCATAACTCTATAAAATTAACTTCCCTAGCCCGTGATACATATGTAGATATACCAGGGGTTGGAATGGGAAAACTAAACGCTTCATACTTTTGGGGAAAAGATCAACTATTATTTAAAACAATAAAAAATGAATTTGGTATAGATATAGAAAAATTCATACAAGTTGATTTTGAAGGATTGATGGATGTTATAACAGCTCTTGGTGGAGTTGATGTGGAAATTAGCAAAAAGGAAATGGAAGCCGTAAACAAATCAGTTCCTTCTACTTATGAATCTTATGACAATCCTGACAAAGGAGAAATGAAACTAATACCAGGAGATGGAGTTCAAACTTTAACAGGATATCAAGCCATAAGTTACTGTCGTATAAGGGATATTGACTCTGCCATATACAGAGATGCTAGACAAAGAAAAGTTATCATGGCAATAGCTTCTAAATTTAAATCCATGCCTGTATCATCTTATGATGATTTAATAAAAACACTATCACCATGTGTTACCACTAACATAGGTACTATTGAATTATTAAATATGGCTAAAAACTCCTATGAAATACTACAAAAAGGAGATTCCATAAAACAAGGAGAGTTTCCTATAATAGATGAAGTACATTCTAAAGGTGGCAAATATAAAAAAGCCGGCTGGGTTTGGAGATATGATACAAACTCCGTAGTAGTTTTAAAACAATTCATCTTTGATGATGTTGATATAAAAAACAATAAATATTTAAATGAAACAGATAAAATAAAATTAAATGGTTAAAATTTCATATATTTATAAATTAAAAATACTAAAAAAGAACATATTGTAGTGATATGTTCTTTTTTAGTATAAATTTGTATATACTTTTATAATGCTTTGGTAACAATTAATTATTTTTATTAATAATATATAGTATCATGATTTTTGAGGGGGATTTAATTATGCACAAAAAAATAATAGCACTTGCAAGTGCCCTATCCCTAAGTGTTTGCTCCTTAGTGGGATGTTCTTCTACTGACAAAGAAGATTCAAAAAAACTAGACAAAATAACTATTGCTGAAGTTACACATTCTGTTTTCTATGCACCACAATACGCTGCCATAACACAAGGATTTTTTGAAGAAGAAGGTATAGAAGTTGATTTAATTGATGCACAAGGTGCTGATAAGACTATGACTGCTTTAATATCAGGTGAAGCAGATATTGGACTTATGGGACCAGAAGCTTCTATTTATGTTTACAAACAAGGCAGTGACGACTATGCTATCAATTTTGCTCAACTTACAAAAAGAGATGGTAGTTTCATAGTTTCTAGAGAAAAAAATGACAACTTCTCTTATGAAGATATGAAAGGAAAAGAAATACTTGGTGGAAGAGCCGGTGGAGTTCCTCTAATGACTTTAGAATATTTATTAAAAAATGAAGGTTTGGAAATTGGTAAAGGTTCTGACAAAGTCAATATAAGAACAGATGTTCAGTTTGGTGTAATGGCCGGCGCATTCGCAGCAGGTGAAGGCGATTATACAACTGCCTTTGAACCAACTGCTACTCAACTAGAAAAAGGAGGTTCTGGCTATGTGGTAGCATCTGTTGGAAAAGATGCTGGTGAAATTCCTTTTACTTGTTATTCTGCTACAAAATCTTATATGGATAAAAACTCTGATTTAATTCAAAGATTTACAAATGCTTTATATAAAGGACAACAATGGGTTCAAAATGCTTCTGATGAAGAAATAGCAAAATCTATGCAACCTTTCTTTGAAGATACTTCTTTTGATGATTTAAAAATAGTTGCCCATAAATATAAAGAAATAGATGCTTGGTCATCAGATCCTCTTTTAAAAGAAGACAGCTTAAATAGACTTATGGACGTTATGATAGAAGGTGGAGAATTGGATGAAAAAATACCTTATGACTCTGTAGTAACTACAACTTATGCTCAAAAAGCCATTGAAAATAATAAATAAAATTATATAATATAAAATAAATATAATACTAAAAAAGAGCCACCTATTAAAAGTGGCTCTTTTTCTATATAATTTTATTTCCTAACTTAACTAAATTTCTAAGCTTCAGCCAAACTAACTTTTTCACTTTGTTTAGCTTGTTTAGGAAGTCTATTATCAATCACATTCATCAAGTTGTCACAGCATTTATGAACATCAACTACTACATTATCACCTACAACAACTAAACTTTCAACGACATTCTCTTTTAAAGGAGCTTTAGTAACTACTTTATATAAATCAACTTCATAAACAGAGGCAATTTTTCTAGCTAACTCTTCATTATTAAATTCAATATTTTCATCTATAACCTTATTAACAAATTGTACTCTACCATCTGTATTAGTATAGGTACCTTCCACACTCATAGGACCACTTCCAGGAAGTACTACATTACTATTCTTACAAGTATCAGTCATATGAGTATCAACTGTCATGACAAATTCTAAATTATCTAAAATATCATCGCCTAATACACAAGGATCTTCACCAAAGCATAAAAGAGCTTTTACATTTGCCATCTCTTCTATTCCCTTATCTATCCCCATATCTACTAGACCTTGAGAATTATTTTTGCCTTTTATTTGAACTATTCCATCTCTAGGAGCACCTATATGATTAGATACTAGAGCAATATTACCAATCATAGTAGCAGCATCTACTGATAATACATTTTCTTGGAATACTATCATGGCTTTTTTAGCATTATTATAAGCACTAGCTACTTCTTTTATTTCATCAGATACAAAAACATTTTCTAATGATTTTTTTAATTCTAAAAGATTTGTAAGAGATAAATTATCTTTTTCATCCACTAAGTATTTAGCAATTTCTTTTAAAGCATCTAAGTTATTTCCTGTATAAATAACTTTTTCAGCAAAATCAAAGTTAACTACTTCTACTCCAACTGGATTTATCACATAAATCTTCGCACCATTTTCAGCTGCTTGTTTTAATTTAAGTTGAACAACAGGGTTCTTTTCCATAATATATCCAAATACAAGGATAACATTAGTAGATAATAATTCATCCATAGTATTAGGAGATTTATCTACTCCTAGTACTTTCTTAAGACCACTTTCTACATGGTTAAAGCAAAGAGTTTTAGCTCCCATTGCATCAGCCAATTTCTTAATAACAGAAGCTTCTTCATTAGTAAATCTATCAGAAATAGATACAGCAACTGAATCTTTTCCGTATTTTGTAGCTATGCTTTCTGCCTTCTTAGCCACAAGGACTATTGCTTCATCATAAGAGCATTCTCTAAATTTGTCCCCATCCTTAATTAAAGGCTTAGTTAATTTTCCTTCTAGTACAGAACAGTCAAATCCCCACTTACCTTTACCACAAAGTAAGCCTTTGTTTACTGCACCATTTTTATCAGGGTTAGATTTAATCAACATACTTCCACAAGATTCAACTTGAAGAGAACATCCCACAGAACAATAAGAACAAGTAGTATTAGTTACCTTAGTTTCTAGTGGAACTTCTTTAGCAACACTTTGACGCTCTTGAAGAGCTCCTGTTGGACAAACACTTACACATTGACCACAACTCATACAACCACTATCAACAAGATGTTGTTCTAGTGCAGGTTTAACTACAGTATCAAATCCTCTATGAACAAGCCCTAGAGCACCAACACCCATTACTTCATCACAAACCCTTACACATAAACCACATAATATACATTTGTTAGGATCCCTAACTATGAATGGATGATTATCTTCAAATTCTATAACATTTTTCTCTCCTGCAAATCTTTCAGGATGAACATCATATTTATTAGCTAAATCTATTAACTTACATTCAAAGTAATCATGACAACCACATTCTAAACATCTAGAAGCATCTTTTAGAGCCTTTTCTTCATCATATCCAAATACTACCTCTGTGAAGTTATCTTTTCTTTCATCAGCTTCTAGTTGATCCATAACTGGTCTACACATTCTTTCTCTATCTTCAAAAGTCTTTTCAGTAATATCAAATCTTTCCACTACAAAAGGTTTTTCATATTTTAAAACTTCTCCATTTAAATAAGCATCTATACTTTCACTTACCTTCTTAGCATCTGCTATGGCTTCCACTGCTATGGAAATCTTATCATTACCACAGTCTCCTCCAGCAAATACACCTTCCATACTCGTCATGAAAGTATCTTTATCATAAGCTATAGCACCTTTTTTAGTTTTGTCCAAATCATCAAACTTAGAAGCATCCACTGCTTGACCTATGGCAAGTATCATAGTATCTACTTTTATAGTTTCTGTTTTACCTTCTACTGGTACTGGTCTTCTTCTACCTGATGCATCAGCTTCACCAAGTTCCATAACTTGAAGTACAACTTCTTTTACTCTGCCATTTTCATCTGATACAACTTCTATAGGATTAGTTAAATTTTTAAATATAACGCCTTCTTCTTCAGCTTCTGTAATTTCCACCATATCAGCAGGCATTTCATTTTTTGTTCTTCTATATATATTATAAACTTTCTTAGCTCCAAGTCTTACAGCAGTTCTACAAGCATCCATAGCAGTATTACCACCACCAACTATGGCCACATTTTCTCCTAAATCTATTTCTTCATTTCTAACAACTTTTCTTAGAAAATCTATACCACCTATAATACCCTGGCTATCTTCTCCTTTACATCTAACACCAGTAGATACCCAAGCACCAATCCCTAGTAGCACTGCGTCGTATTCTCTTCTTATTTTTTCAAAAGAAACATCTACTCCCACCTTAGTGTTAGTAATCATTTTTACGCCCATGCTTTCGATTAGTTTTATCTCTTCATCAAGAACAGCCTTTGGAAGTCTATACTCTGGTATACCATAACGTAACATTCCTCCTAGACGAGGCATAGATTCTATTATAGTTACATCATGACCTTTTTGTCTAAGGAAATATGCGCTAGATAGACCCATTGGTCCACCACCTATTATTGCCACAGACTTATTAGTATCAGCTTTTATATCAGGTATGTATGAATTACCACCTTTTAAATCCCTATCTGCCACAAATCTTTTTAAGTTTGCAATGGAAATTGGTTCATCTACCAAGCTTCTTCTACATTTTTCTTCACATGGATGAGGACATACCCTACCTATGGCAGCTGGAAGAGGAATTTTATCCTTTACAAGCTCTAAAGCTTTCTCATATTCACCATTGGCAATTAAACCTACATACCCTTGACAATCTGTGCCAGCAGGACATGCAAGAGCACAAGGTGGTCTACAATCTCCCACGTGATTGCTTAATAATAATTCTAAATTAGTCTTTCTAGACTCAACTACCCTTTTTGTATTAGTTTTTATAATCATATTAGGTGAAATTTCTGTAGCACAAGCCTTAAGTAATTTTGGCATACCTTCGCACTCTACTACACATAAACCACAAGCACCATATATCTTAGTTCTTTCATCAAAGCATAGGGTAGGAATGAAAACATCATTTTCCCTAGCAACTTCTAAAATTGTTTGACCAGGTATACCAAATACCTCTTTACCGTCAATATTTAGTCTGAATTTTTTCATAAAACTATCCTCCCCCCTAATCTCTAACTATGGCATCAAATTTACAAGTTTCTTCACATCTACCACATCTAATACATACATCTTGATTAATAGTGTGCATTTCTTTTTTATTTCCACTAATAGCCCCAACTGGACATTTCTTAGCACAAGCACCGCAGCCTCTACAGTCTTCATTTATGTTAAATGAAATCAAGGATTTACAAGATTTTGCAGTACATTTTTTATTGTAAATATGATCTTCATATTCATTTCTAAAATATTTTAATGTAGTTAATACTGGATTAGGAGCAGTTTGACCTAGACCGCACATAGCACCGTCTTTTACCTTATAAGCTAACTCTTCTAGAAGTTCTATATCTCCATCTTTGCCTTCACCCTTTGTAATTCTCTCCAATATCTCTAACATTCTCTTTGTACCTATACGACAGTAGTTACATTTACCACAAGATTCTTTTCTTGTAAAATCAAGGAAGTATCTTGCCATATCTACCATACAAGTAGTTTCATCCATAACTATCATACCACCAGAACCAACTATTGCCCCAGTCTTAGTTATGTTTTCATAATCAACAGGAGTATCTATAAGAGAAGCTGGAATACATCCACCAGAAGGTCCACCCATTTGAACAGCCTTGAACTCCTTGTCGTTTTTTATTCCTCCACCTATACCAAATATAACATCTCTAAGTTTAAGTCCCATAGGCACTTCCACAAGACCACCTTTTTTTATCTTACCAGCAAGGGCAAATACTTTTGTACCCTTACTCTTATCAGTACCCATAGCACCAAAAGCAGCTCCACCATTATTAATTATCCAAGCTATATTGGCATAAGTTTCCACATTATTGATATTTGTAGGTTTTTGCCAATAACCCTTAGCTGCCGGGAAAGGTGGTTTAAGTCTAGGCATACCTCTCTCACCTTCCAAAGAAGCAATAAGAGCAGTTTCTTCACCACAAACAAAAGCACCAGCACCGGCTTTTATTCTTAAATCAAAATCAAAACCACTGCCAAAAATATTTTTACCAAGATAACCTTTCTCACGAGCTTGGCTCATGGCAATTTCTAGTCTATGTATAGCTAGTGGATACTCAGCACGAACATAAATAATACCTTCAGTTGCACCCATAGCATATCCACCTATAATCATTCCCTCAATAAGAGAATGTGGGTCACCTTCAAGTACAGATCTATCCATAAATGCTCCAGGATCCCCTTCGTCAGCATTACATACTATATATTTTTGATCAGCCTTATTTTGAAGTGCAGCATTCCATTTAAACCAAGTAGGGAAACCTGCTCCACCTCTACCTCTAAGACCAGACACTTTTATTTCTTCTATTACTTCTTCTTGTTTCATAGAAGTAACTACTTTCTTAGTAGCTTCATAACCACCAACAGCTATATACTCTTCTATTTTTTCTGGATTTATTAAACCACAATGTCTAAGTACTACCCTCTTTTGTTTTTCTAAAAATAATTTATCTTCATCAGATATGGCTAAATCACTAGCAACTTGACCATTTACTAAATGTTGTTCTACTATTTCTTCAACTTTATCTGCTTTTACTTTCACATATCTTGTCATATTATCATTATCATCATATATATCTACAATAGGCTCTAAGTAACAAGTTCCAACACAGCCTGTAATATCTACTTTTACATCTAAGTTCTTTTCTTCAATAAGTTTTTCAAACTCTGCTGCAGTTTTCTTTGCACCAGTTGCTACACCACAACTACCTTGCCCAATTATAACCTTCATACTATTCACCCCCTATGATCTTTCTTTAATTTCTGTTAAGATTTGCTTAACAGAATCTTTAGTTAAGTTTCCATAAGTTTCATCACCATCAGCACTTTTTATCATCATAACAGGTGCCAAAGAACAACATCCTAAACATGCCACATTATTTATAGTAAATAAACCATCTTCTGTCGTTTCCCCATCTTGAACTCCTAAAAATTCACAAACGGATTCAGCAATCATTTCAGAACCATTTACATGACATGCAGTTCCTTGACATAGCATTACTAAATATTTTCCTATTGGTTGTAATCTAAACTGTGCATAAAAAGTTGCAACACCATAAATTTTGGCTGTTTTTATACCAGTAGCTTCTGAAATATAATTCATAGCATCAATTGAAATATATCCATATAAATCTTGAGTTTTTTGTAAAATAGTAATAAGACTACCAGGTACTTTTGCATATTTGTCTAATACGGGATCTAATTCTTTGAAGTCCTGACATTTTTCAGTCCCGCAACAGCATTTTTCACTCATTTAATTCCCCCCTAATTTCAAAATAGTATCTATATTATGTATATGTACTACCAATTATAATATTAGCAAAAAATGGTAATAACCGCAAATAAAAAACTAGACATTTTGTTATATTTTTAACCATATTGTTGTTTTTATAGACCTATTTTTTCTATCATATATTATTCTTATTTATAGTAATTTTTTTATTCAATAATAAAGCTTCTACTTTAAATTTAAAAGTAGAAGCTTTATGCTATGCATTTTCAAATGTGTATATGGCATCTATTCTTGTTGTAAAAATATTTTCATTAGTACATCCTATATATTTAGCATATTTTCTTACCTTTTCTTTTGCCATTTCTATATCTGAAACACCTTTATCCATTAATTCTTTAATATATATATCCATTAAAGAACCTTTGTATTCTTTCATATCAAAACCTAAATAATAAGCTAAGTTTTCTATCTCCCTAGAAAAATCTCCATCTTCCTTTATTAAAAACTCATAAACTTCTCTTCTATAAGGATTAGACATTATAATCTTTTGTATAACCTTCCATCCATCTAGCTTATTTATAAACCCATCTTTGTAATTATTAAAAAGTGCATTTGATTGTCTTATTGATTTCTTATCAATATATGAATTTACTTCTGTAACTCCATTTTCCATTAAAGCATCTACTATAGCATAATGTATATTAAAACAATCATCAAATAAATATTCAGAAAGCTTATGAATAATAGGTTTTATATCAAAAAACTTATTGCTCTTTTTGTTTTTATTACTAGTTGCTAAGTCTCTATTCACGTTATTAAATAATCTCTCAAAGTCTAAATACTTTTCACAGTAAATTTCTTTAAATAAATTAAAATCAATAGTTATAATATTATAACCAACTATAGTTTCCACACCTTTTCTAATAATTTCATTTATCAAGTTGTTACCAAATTCCAAATGTTTTTCATTTAAATGCTTATTACTTGTTATATTGTCTAAACAATATTTTTCAAATGATTTAGCCGCATCTTCTCCATACTCTTTAAAATTTTTTCTTATTGTATTGTAATTATCTCTTTTTTCATCAAATTTTATAATGGCACCGTTTATATCAAATGTAATCATATTTCCTCCTCCTAAAAATCAAATATTATTTCATTTTATTACTTATTATTTGATTTTTAGGGGGCTATTCCTTCTAAATAAATAATTTGTCTAAAACTTCTTCTAAATAATGTTGAAAATACCAAGAATTATTGGAATAAACATGGATGGTAGCAAATTAGCCACTTTTATATTGCTTATATTTAACATATTTAATCCTAGGGCAAATATTAATAAACTACCTACACAAGTCATATAAGTTACAACTATATCACTAAGTATAGAAGATATGCCACCTGCACCTAACGCTATAATTCCTTAATATAAAAATACTGCCGCACTTGATAAAATAACACCAATTACTAAAGATGCTGCAAAGAAAATAGAAGACACACCATCTAATATAGATTTAGCAAATAAAGTGGAGTAATCTGAACTTAAACCACTTTGTATAGCTCCTACAACAGCCATTGCTCCAACACAGTATAATAAACTAGCTGATACAAATCCCCTAGATAAAGAGTTTTTCTCATTATATTTATCTTCTTTATTCTTTTTCGTTAATTTTTCATCTATATACTCACCAAGCTTATTTAATAATTTATCTAAATCAATTAATTCACCAATAAAACCTCCCACACAAATGGAAATTATAACATATAGAGCATTATCTCCTTTTAACGCTCCAGATATGCCCATATACATAACTACAAGGGCTATTCCATCCATAATAGTTTTATTCAGTCTTTCAGGTATACCTTTATTAATAATTAACCCAACTATTCCACCTGCAATAATAGCTATACTATTTACAATTACTCCTAACATATTCTCCCCCCTTTTTTATTAGATACAATAAATGTTATATTTGTTAAGCTCTTTTAGCAATATTATTAATTATTTTCAGCTAAACTTATAAATTTTTCTGGGTCTTGCGCAAAATCTTCAAAAGATGATTTTGTAAAAATTATATCTTCGCCTAAAAAACGTTTATATCTCATTTCTTCTTTTTCCAAAGCAGAAGAAAGCTTATTTGTATGATTATTTATAACTATAAATTTAAGTGGTTTATTATCTCTAGTAGTTTGAACTCTTTTTAACATATATTTAATATGCATATCAGCTTCAGGAAAAGAATATCCACAAAATATAATTAAATCAGCTTCTCTAAAAGCATGTTCTGCCTTATTCCATACTAAACTTAAATATACATTTGACATATTTTTAAAATAAGTGGGAGGAACTATAATTGGAACTGTATATTCCCTACAATTTAAGCAAGTTGCATCTTTTTGATTATTTAATATCCTCATTACACCACCTTCATAAGGTGTTAAGGTCAAGCTAGAACATATGGGACAATATAACCAGTTTAAAGATCCGTGTATTTTATACAACTTAACAGTATCTCCCTTAGGTCTTTTCCAAGTGCTTTCTTTATAATTAAAGTTTGTAAAATCCACACCATAATCTAGCATAATAGGCATTTTCTTTTTATCATATAATTTTGATATTGTGTTATCTATATGAATATCATAATTTACACTTATAAAAGTTGTATCTAAAAGCCTATTTGATTTTATTAAATTTTTTAATAATAATTCGTGGTATTTATTACTTTCTTTAGAAGCATTGTTGATAGAATTTGCTGTTAACAAAATTAAATATTGTCTTAATAAATTAATGGATGTGTTTTTGTTGTTATATGTGTCAGTACCAAAATTTTTAAATGATTCTCTTCTTTGGTCAGCCATATCTAGTATGCCTAAAACTTCTTCAAAAGTAGGAAAATTAACTTTGTCTATATTGTCATGTACTATATCTATATTAAATATTTCTTTAAAAAAATTAACTAAGGTCTTATTCATTTCACTATGAGGGTGCTTTGGCAAACTGTATTTAAAATATCTTGAAAAAATTTCATTTTGTATTGGTAAATTTTCCGCTGCAGAAGCTCCTGCACCTAAAAAAATACATATCTTCATCATATCAACTCGCCTTCATTAAAATATATTTACAATAAGATAATAACAAAAAAGTCTCAATATATTTATATTAAGACTTTTTTGTATGATTATTCTATTTATTTATTTTTTTAATATATTCAATTGCTTTTAGTGTTCCCATTTTAGAGTGGTCAAATGTAAGTCCACCTTGGAAGTAAACATTGTAAGGAGGTCTTATTGGTGCATCGGCACTAAGTTCTATTGAAGAACCTTGTATAAATGCTCCTGCTGCCATTATAACTTCATCTT
>USRS01000016.1 GCA_900557165.1 uncultured Clostridium sp. | reverse complement strand
CTTGGTTGACATATATGTTTTAATTTTTTTTATAAAGATATATAATATAGGTACTAATAAAAGGATAAGGAGATTTGAGATGAGTACATATCTTGAAAATTTAAATATAATAGATTTATTAAGTGAGAAACATGCGAAGCTTAGAAAAATGGTTATTGAAACTTGGATAGAAATGGGAGAAGAAAGTGTAAGTGACACAGAATCATATATGCTAGCATTAGTAGAGAGAGAAAAATTAACAGTAGCACAATTGGGAAGAATAATTGGAATATCACGTCAAGGAGCTCATAAATGTGCAAAAAGCTTAATTGAAAGAGGATATTTAACAATGGAAAATAGAAACTATAGAGGTAAAGAGCTTTTACTTACAGATAAAGGTATAAGGTTCTGTAGAGAAATTTTAATATTAAAAGAAAAATTTGAAGAAGAAATTAAAAATAATATTGGAGAAAAAGAGTTTGAGATTTTAAAAAAATGTTTAAATAAAGAATGGTTTTAAATAATTACAATAAAAAACTGCTTAAGGGTAATCCTAAGCAGTTTTTTTATTGGTGCCGGATGTGGGACTCGAACCCACACGGTATTGCTACCAACGGATTTTGAGTCCGTCGCGTCTGCCATTCCACCAATCCGGCTTAATTTATACTAAATTATAGCAAATGAATAAGTCAAAATCAAGCATAAAGAATTATTTAATCATAATAAAAAAATTTTAAAAGTTTGAGATAGTATGTGTGTATATGAGTTAATTTTATTTTTAAACACCTTAATATAATTTGATTATTGTGGTATTATTAAATAATAATATATGGGTACATAATAAGATATATAAATATATAATATTGAAAAATATAGGAGTGATAAACTTGGACAAAAGATTAATAATTATAGATGGAAACTCGATAATAAATAGAGCATTTTATGCATTACCAGATATGACTAATAGCGAAGGATTACATACTAACGCTGTATATGGTTTTACTAGAATGTTATTTAAAATAATCGATGACTACAAACCAACTCATATAAGTGTTGCCTTTGATATGAAAGCACCAACATTTAGACATAAAGAATTTTCAGAATATAAAGCAGGAAGAAAAAAAATGCCTAATGAACTGGGTCAGCAGTTACAACCATTGAAAGAATTATTAGATACATTTAATATACATAGAATGGAAATGGCAGGATTTGAGGCAGATGATTTAATAGGTACTGTAGCTAAAAAAGCAGAAAATGATGATTTCAAAGTTTACATAGTTACAGGAGATAAAGATGCTATACAACTTGCATCAAATAAAACCACTACATTAATCACTAAAAAAGGTGTTGGAGAAGTTGAAGAATACAACTATGATTCAGTTGTAGAAAGATATGAAATGACTCCAACTCAATTTATCGACTTAAAAGGATTAATGGGAGATAAATCAGATAATATACCTGGAGTTCCAGGAATAGGTGAAAAAACTGGTATAAAATTAATAAAAGAATTTTCTTCTATAGAAAACTTAATAGAAAACACAGATCAATTAAAAGGGAGTGTTAAGAAAAAAATAGAAGAAAATAAAGAACAAGCTGTATTTAGTAAAAAACTTGCTACAATTATAACAGATGTTCCAATTGAAATAAGTTTAGATGAGTTATCATATGGGGATTATGATAAAAATGCAGTAATTGAAGAATTTAAAAAATTTGGATTTAATACATTAATAAAACAAGTTTTAGCAATGGATGGAGGAAATGAAGAATCTATTGTAGAAGAAAAAATAGAACTTAATATAAATCATTTAGAAGATATAAGCGCTTTTAAAAATGAAATAGAAAAAACTAATAAATTATTTATAAAAACAGTAAGCAAAGTAGGAAATATATTAGAAAAAAATTTAATATATGTTTTTGTAAGTGCAGATGGCAAAAATATTTATTATATAAATGATGAAGAATTGGAATTAATAAAAGATATTATTTCCAATGAAGAAATAAAGAAAATAGGCTACAATTTAAAAGACGACTATTTAGCTTTAAAACCATATGACATACAATTAAATAATATGTTCTTTGATATTGCCATAGGTGAATACTTAATTGATTCAAAATCATCTACATCTTATGAATGTAGTGATATAGCTATGAAATATTTAACTAAAAAAATAAAATCTAAAGAAGAACTTCTAGGAAAAGGAGCAAAAGCTAAGAAATTTAGTGATTTAGAACTAGAGGAGCTTTCTATATATTTTGGGGAAATATTAAATATAGTTTATAATGTATATCCAATAATGGAAAAAGCATTTAAAGAAATGGATATGGAATATTTATTCTATGATGTGGAAATGCCATTAGTTGAAGTTTTAGGTTCTATGGAATATGAAGGTATGGCAGTTGATAAAAAACAATTGGAAGAGCTTGGTAATAAGTTTAAAGAAATAATATCAAACTTAGAAGAAGAAATATTTACAGTGGCTGGAGAAAAATTCAATATAAATTCACCAAAACAATTAGGTGTTATATTATTCGAAAAATTAGAATTACCAGTAATTAAGAAAACTAAAACTGGATATTCAACTAATGCAGATGTATTAGAAAAACTTAGAGATAAGCATGAAATAATTGATAAAATTACAGAATATAGACAAATAGTTAAGTTAAATTCAACTTATGTGGAAGGATTAAGTAATATAATAAATCCTATAAGTGGAAGAATACATTCTTCATTTAACCAAACAATAACTACTACGGGAAGAATATCTTCTACTGAACCAAACTTACAAAACATACCTGTTAAAACAGAAATGGGTAGAGAAATAAGAAAAGTATTTATTGCAAAAGATAATTGTAAATTAGTTGATGCAGATTACTCTCAAGTAGAACTTAGGGTATTAGCTCATATGAGTGATGATGAACATATGATAGATGCATTCCAACACAACATGGATATTCACTCAAAAACTGCATCACAAATATTTGGTGTAGATATAAATGATGTTACTTCTTTACAAAGAAGTGAAGCAAAAGCAATAAACTTTGGTATAGTATATGGTAAAACTGATTTTGGCTTAGCTCAAGATTTAAATATACCTGTACCAAAAGCAAAAGCTTACATAGAAAGTTATTTTGCAAATTACGATAAAATAAAAGTATTTATGGATGAAGCCATAAAAAATGCAACAGATAAAGGATATGCATTAACTATTTTTAATAGAAGAAGATATATACCAGAAATAAATTCAAGTAATTTCATGGTTAGAAATCAAGGAAAAAGATTTGCTATGAATGCTCCAATTCAAGGAAGTGCAGCTGATATTATAAAAATAGCCATGGTAAATGTATTTACTAGATTAAAAGATGAAAATCTTAAATCAAGATTAATATTACAAGTACACGATGAGCTTATAGTTGAAGCGCTAGAAGAAGAAATAGATAAAGTTTGTAGTATAGTAAAAGAAGAAATGGAATCAGCAGTTAACTTACAAGTACATTTAGATGTGGATTTAAATGTGGGAGATTCATGGTTTGAAACAAAGTAGGTGTTAATATGCTTGTTATAGGGTTAACGGGTAATATAGGTTGCGGCAAAAGTAGTTTGTCGCAAATATTTGCCCAACAAAATATAAAAATTATAGATGCAGATATTATTGCAAGAGAAATTTATAATGATGAAAAATTATTAAGTGAAATTTATAAAGTATTTGGAAGTAACATAAAAAATAATGATGGTTCTCTAAATCGAAAAGCTTTAGGTAGAATTGTTTTTAATGATGATGAAAAACTAATTCAACTTAATAAAATGACTCATCCTCTAATAAGACAAAGAGTTAGTGACAAAATAGATGAGTATAAAAATCAAAATAAAGAAATGGTAATTTTAGATGCAGCATTACTTGTAGAATCAGATTATTTAAATTTTATTGATAAATTACTAGTAGTAATTTGTAATGAAGATATACAGATAGAGCGAATAAAACAAAGAGATAATTGTTCAAAAGAAGAAGCTTTAAGTAGAATAAAATCTCAAATGAGTCAAGAAGAAAAAGTAAAATATGCAGATTATATAATAGACAATTCAGGTACGATAGAGGAGTTAAGAAAAAAAGCTTTTGCGTTTATGGATTATATAAAGGAGAAGAGTTGTGAATAAGAAAAGTATTTTAATTTTATCTGTTATTATAATCTTAGGAGGAGTTATTTTTTTTGAAACTAATAAAATAATGACATTACTTTACCCTAGAAAATACTCTATATATGTGGAGAAATATGCAGATGAATATAATTTAGATGAAAATCTAGTATATAGTATTATAAAAGCAGAAAGTAAATTTAATGAAAAAGCTATATCTAGAAGAGGCGCAAAGGGTCTGATGCAAATTTCAGATATGACAAGGGATTGGGCCATAGAACAATTGGAATTAAACAATGATATAGATATTTATGATCCAGAAACAAATATAAAAATAGGATGTTGGTATTTAAATACTTTATATAAAGAATTTGGAAAAACAGATCTTGTAATAGCTGCTTATAATGGAGGATCTGGCAATGTGAAAAAATGGTTGTCTGATGAAGAGTACAGTAAGGATGGAGAAAATCTTCATATAATACCTTTTTCGGAAACTGATAACTATTTAGATAAAGTTAAGAAAAATTATGAGCAATATAATAAGTTATACAGCAAGGAAGGAAGAAAATAATGAAGAAAAAATTAATAAAACTTCTAGCCATTGTTTTGACAGTAGTCCTAGGAAGTGTGGGATGTAGCCAAGAAAATAAAAAAAATACAAATAATAAAGACAATATAATAAGTGAATATAATATTCAAAAGTCTGATTATATTCATTTAACTATGTTGTTTCCGGAAACAATTAATCCAATATTAAATAAAGATAAATCAGTGGTATATATTATGAATTTAATATATGATGGTTTATTTGAAATTGATAAAGATTATAATGTGGAGCCTAGATTAGTTGAAAAATATTCAGTTTCATCAGATGGCAAAAGTATAAAAATAACATTAAATTCAAATGCTAAATGGCATGATAATAATAATGTTACATCTAGTGATATAAGTTATACTATAGATTTAATAAAGAAAACTAGTGATAGTCCTTATGTAAGTTTAGTTGAAAATATACAATCTATAAATATATTAGATAGCAAAAGCTTTACGATTAAATTAAAAGAAAATGATCCTTTTATATTAGATAAATTGACATTTCCTATAGTGTCTAAAAAGAATATGAGTGGTTTAAGTACATCTGAAATGAAGGAATACAAAAACAACTTTGTAGGAAATGGACCTTACAAAATTAAAAAATATGAAGATAGACAATACATAATATTAGAGAGAAATGAAGATTACTTTGGTGATTTATCTGAAAATAGAAAAGAAATTTATGTGAAAATGGTACCAGACAAGGAATCTCAAACAGAAATGGTACTTGCCTTAGATAGTGATATTGCAAATATAACATTGGCAGATTTAAGTAAATTTGAAGGTAAAAAAGAATTTAATATAACTAAGTATGAAGGTAGAAATTATGAAATGGTTATGTTTAATTATGACAATGAATACTTAGATGATGTGAACTTTAGAAAAGCTATAATATCTGCTATAGATAGAGAAAAACTTTTAAAAGAGGCATATGTTGGAAATGTTAATTTATCTAATTTTCCTCTTAATACAAGTAGTAAGTACTATAATAGTAATATAAAAGAGATAGCTTATGATAAAGATGAATCTTTAAAATATTTATTATCAGGATTAAAATCAGTTAATCAATCAATGGAAGATAAAAAACAAGCTGAGGAAAACAAGGCTAACTCTGAAGAATTGCAGGGGATAGTTGAAGATAATTCTACAAGTAGTAAAACTACTTCAGAGTTTACAAAAAAAGAAATAAAAGAAATTTTAAATAAAATAGAATTAAAAATAGTGGTTTCTGAAAATAATAGTGAAAGAATAAAAGTTGCACAAACAATTAGAGAGGACTTAGATCGTATAGGAATTAAGACTGTGATAAATGAACTAAATAATAAAGATTTAGATAAAGCTCTTAATTCTAAAGATTATGATTTAGCCATAGTAGGCTACTCTTTACCAAGTATACCAGATGCTAGAGATATATTAAAAGCATGCCATATAAAAGATGAAAAGTTGTCAACTTATATTACATCTTTAGGAAATTCTACTTCGGAGTATGAAACAAAAAAAATATATAGCCAAATTCAAAAATATACAGTTGAACAAGGGTTATTTATATCTTTGGGAATATTAGATAATTTTGTTGTATCTAATAAAAGACTTGAAGGTACTATTCATCCAAATGATTTTGATATATATAAGGGAATTTCAAATTTACAAATGAACAAATAGTTATAGGAGGGAAATCATATGAAAAGAAAACTATCTATTGAAGGAATGAAATGTAGTCATTGTGTTGGAAATTTAAAAGATGTACTTACAGAAGATATAAGTGGAGTAGACGTTTTAGAAGTTAATTTAGATGGAAAATATGCACTAGTTGATATGGATGATAGTGTAGACGTAAAAAAAGTTCAAGAATTAATTGAAGATTTAGGTTTCCAATTAACAGGTGTTGAATAATTTAAATATAAGCAGATAAATAAAGGTATTTTATATAGTTTAAGTTACTTATCTATATAAAATACCTTTTTTAAATGAAGTGAGTTTTTTATTTATAAAAAAGACTTCTATTTTATGGGGAAAATAGAAGTCTAAATGGGGGAGATTGAGTATGTTTGATTTTATGTTAATATTTTTTCCAAATAAAATTAATTTATACATTAATGTAAAAGAATTTAATAATTTTCAATAAAAATCATATAATGAAGTAAATCATAAATAGAAAATATTTAGCAAATTCACCAATTTAAATTCACCTGAATATAATAATTAAAGATGAAAAAGTTAATAGCAAGGGGGAGGTATCATGGAATCTAGATATTATAAAGATGATTTGAAAGATATGATACTTGATATGGCCCACAAAGAATTAGGTAATCTTCTATCTCAAAAAGGTGCACAAAAATACTTTGAGGGAAATATAGATAAGGTTATAAATAATTATATAAAAAAAATAAGCGATGATTCAAAAGTTAATAGAACTTATTTAAAAGTATTAAAAAATGGATCATATCAAGAAAATATGGTTTCAATAGGGAAAATGATTAGAAATCAAGAATTATTTAAAACAAAGAGAGAATTAATAAAATTTGCAAAGTATTTAGGTTTAAATGTAAATCCAAAAAATTCATATAGCCAAATATTAAAAAAAGTATCAAAGCATATTTATGCAAATAGAAGTAAATACTCTAAAAAATATGTTTTTTATAAAAGAAGTAGCAGTGACCAAGAGTATGTATTAGAGCCTGAAATAATTAAAAAAGACTTAATTGAAAGTTATAAGTCAAAGACTAGAGAAGATATGAAGTCTATAGCAAAACTTCTTAACATAAATGTGAAGGAAGAAGATAGTGCAGAGGATATAAGAAAAAAGGTTATTAACTATATTATTAAAGAGAAAGTTGCTAAAAAAAATAATTAAGTTAAAGGCGCTCTTAGCGTCTTTAATTTTTTAATTGTAAGGAATTTATATTTTATCTGTTTTGTGGATAAAATATAAATTCCAACTGCTTAATGGAGCAACGGACGAAGTCGTTGGCGACATGAAGGGTAGCGCCCACGCAGTGGCTTAAGCGAAGTGGATTTTTTATAATAACATATAATAAGGAGTGTCAAAGGAGTTGATGAAAAATTAACTTGAAAAAAATATTTCTACTGTTATTAATTATAATTTCAACAATATTAATATGTAATACTAATATAAATGAAGAAAATTTTGGAGATGATATTAAAATAGTAAGCTATAACATACATAGTGGTGTTGACAAAGATATGTTTCCAACACTTTTTGACATTATTGAATTTTTGAAAAATTGTGATGCAGACATCATTTGTTTACAGGAAGTAAATGAATCATCAAAGGTAGGGTTTCAAGTTAGTAGTTTGAAGGAAGAGTTGGGAATGAATTCTCATTTTGGCGCAAATGTAGTAAATCTTAATTCAAATTATGGATTAGTTACATATTCAAAATATAAAATAATAAGACAAAATCATATTTATTTAAGTAGTTCTAGAGAACAAAGAGGATTACTACATACGGTAATTGATGTTAGAGGTAAAAGAGTAAATATAATTAATGTTCATTTAGGAACAGACAAAAAGGAACAAAAAATACAACTAAAAGAATTGCAAGAATTTATAGATGGGTTAGGAAATGAAACTTATATTATAGCAGGAGATTTTAATAGTGAAAATATAACATTAAATAATAAAAGTATAGATATTGCTAAAGAGCTAGATAAATCTAATACTTTAACATATTCTTTGGGTATAGAAAGAATAGACTATATTTTTACATCGCCTAATATAAAGCCGATAGATTATAGAGTTATAATAAAAAAAATGTCTGATCATTATCCAATTATTGCAAAAATAAGAATATAATAATAAAATGATATGGAGATGTACAATAATTTAATTATAAAACATAATAAATATTAGACATAGTAGGAGGAAAATATATGAAATTTACATTTTGCCATAATAATTTTAATGTACTTAATTTAGAAAAAAGTTTAGAATTCTATAAAAAAGCATTAGGTCTGGAAGAAGTTAGACGTATGGAAGCAGAAGATGGAAGCTTTACTTTAGTATATTTGGGAGATGGAAAAACTACTCATCAATTAGAATTAACTTGGTTAAGAGATTGGGATAGACCTTATAACTTAGGAGATAATGAATTCCACTTAGCTCTAGAAGTTGAAGATTTTGATAAAGCTTATGAATTGCATAAAGAGATGGGATGCATATGCTTTGAAAATAAATCTATGGGTATATACTTCATAGCTGATCCAGATAATTACTGGATAGAAATTTTACCAAAGAAAAAATAAGCTTTCTAAAATAGAATAATATGAAAATATTGTTAAATGATAAACAATAAAATGATAAAAATGAAATTAGACATGTTATCTGATTTCATTTTTTTATAAATAATTTGATTCATAAATTGTACATATCTTAAATATATATTATTAAAAACTATTTAGGAGGGGGACAACTTATGAGCAAAAGAAAATTTTACAGAAATTTCAATAAGAGAAAAAAATTTAATGGAACGAGAGTAGTTACAGTTGTATTATGTTTAGCAATAATAGGAACTTACACATATATAAATCTTAAAGATAAAAATTTTATGGACAAGTTAGGAAATATTAATATGGTAAGTTCCATAAGAAAGGCATCTATATGGGGCGGATTAAAAAATATATTTGATAAAAGTAATGTAATTACTTCATCTAATATTGAATCACAGCTAAAAGAAATAGAAAATGATAATAAAGATAAAAAAGATGAAGAGGAAAGTACTAAAGTTGTAAGTGTAAATGAAATGGTTATCTATACTATACAAGTTGCATCCTTAGAAAATGAAAGTGAACTTAAAAAGATAGAAGAAGTTATGAATGAAAATAAAATTCCTTCATCAAGTATGAGTATTGATAATTCAGAAAAAATTCAAGCTTACTCATCCTTTGATGAAACAAAAGTAAGAACAAACTTGGATAAAACTAGAAATTATTTTTCTGATGCTTTTTTAACTAAAATAGAAATACCTATGTTATCTTTACAATACACATCTAGCTATTCTTACATGAAAGATATAGCTGATGGATTAAATGATTTAATTGAAAATTATCAAAAGGAAAGTCAATATTGGGATAGCTCAAAAAGTGATTTGCAAAGTTATAATGAGATTCTAACAAGTAGAAAGACTATTTTAGAAAATTTGAAGAAAAATACAGAAAAAATAAATTACTCTAAAATGGATAAATTTAAAAATAATTTAATTTCTTACATAGATGAATCGCAAAATAATATTTTAATTTCATCAAAAAGTGCAAATGAAAATAAGGGATATATTAGCCAAGGTTTGTTACTATCTTCAATACAACAATATTATGTATTTGTACAGTCAATGAAATAAATATAATATAAAAGAAGGTTGTTAAAACAACCTTCTTTTATTGTAAAATATAATTTTTGCATATAAAGAAACTTTTATGAAATCTTAATTTTTTTAATTAATATGTTAATCATAGTTTAAAATTAAGGTAATAAATTACAAAATTAGGATATTTTTTTAACAATTATTAACATTTAAGAATTTTATAGCTATACTATAATTAATAGCATATAAAGTAAAAACATTTTGGGGAGGTAGTAAAATGAAGCTCTTAACATTTAAAGGAGGAATACATCCTCCATATAATAAAGAGTATACAAATCAAATAGCTTTAAGAAAAGCAGAGGCACCAAAAGTAGTTTATATACCTCTACAACAACATATTGGTGCACCAGCAAAACCAATAGTTGAAGTAGGAGATGAAGTAAAAAAAGGACAAAAAATTGGAGAACCTCAAGGATTTGTATCGACTTATATACATTCATCTGTTTCAGGTAAAGTTATTGCTATAGAACAACATGAAATTCCAGGGGGAAGGGGACTTTGTGTTGTTATTGAAAATGATTTTAAAGAAGAATTAGATGAAAGTGTTGTACCAAAAGGGGATTTAGAAACATTAGACGCTAAAGATATCATAAAATTTATACAAGAAGCTGGGATAGTTGGAATGGGTGGAGCAACATTCCCAACTCATGTAAAATTATCACCACCACCAGATACAAATATAGATGTGGTAATTTTAAATGGAGCAGAATGTGAACCATACCTTACAGCTGACCACAGACTCATGGTTGAATATCCAGAAGATGTAGTATTTGGAATTAGGGTAATAATGAAAGCATTAAATGTTCATAAAGGTTATATTGCCATCGAAATGAATAAACCGGATGCTATAGAAGCTATAACAAATGCAGCTAAAGACTATTCAGAAGTTGAAGTCGTAGGACTTCAAGTAAAATACCCACAAGGGGCAGAAAAACAATTGATTTATGCATGTACAGGAAGAGAAGTTCCATCAGGTGCACTTCCAGCAGCAGCAGGGGCTGTAGTTGATAATGTAGGTACAGCAGCACAGATAGCTAAAACTATTAAAACAGGACTACCGTTAATAGAAAGAATCACAACTGTAACAGGTAGCTGTATAAAAGAACCTGCAAACTTAATAACAAAAGTAGGTACAGTAGTTTCTGAAATAATAGAACAATGTGGCGGATTCAAAGAAGATGTAAAAGTAGGTAAGTTTATAATGGGTGGACCTATGATGGGTATGACTCAATATACAACTAATATAGTTACTAATAAAGGGTCTTCAGGAATACTATGTATATCTGATGAAGAAGCAAGACTTCCTCAGTTTAGTAATTGTTTGAGATGTGGTAGATGTACACAAGTATGTCCAGCATTTTTACAACCTTTATATATAAGTGCATTTTCTCTAAAGGGAGATTTTAATAAAGCAGCACAACATAGGGCTCTTGATTGTATAGAATGTGGATCTTGTTCATTTATATGTCCAGCAAGAAGACCACTAGTAGAATCTATTAGAAACGCTAAAAGACAAATTCAAGCAATGAGAAGAAGAGAACAACAAAAGGCTAAGGAAGCTAAAGAAAAAGAAATAGCAAAAAGCAATGGTTAACCAATATTAGTTAGGGGGAAATAATATGGAAAACAAGTTTATTGTATCATCATCACCTCATATTAGAAGCAATGAAGATACGTCTTATATAATGAAACAAGTAATACTTGCCCTTGTGCCAGTAGCTATTGCAGCAGTATATTATTTTAGAATTAGTGCATTATTTGTAATGTTCTTTTGTATACTAGGTACAGTTGGGTCAGAATTTTTATACCAAAAATTAACTAAACAAAAAAGTACTATAGGAGATTGCTCTGCAATAGTAACTGGATTATTACTTGCATTTAACGTACCAGCATCACTTCCATGGTGGATGTGTATACTTGGTGGCGTATTTGCAATTATAGTTGTAAAAATGTTATTTGGTGGACTTGGTAATAACTTTGTCAATCCAGCTCTTGCAGGTAGAGCATTTTTATTAGCATCATTTCCAGTAGCGATGACTGCTTGGACAAAAACAGGAGTAAACTGGGTAAGTAGTGGAAGTTTAGATGCAGTATCAACTGCAACACCACTTAGTTTTTTAAAATCAGGAGCAGCAGGACTAGCACCACTTAAAGAAAGTGGAGTATCTTTAATGGATATGGCTCTTGGTAATATAGGTGGATGTGTAGGTGAAACATGTGCAATTTTAATACTTTTAGGTGGTTTATATTTAATTTATAAAGGAATAATTTCATATATTATGCCACTTTGTTATTTGGCAACAATATTTATATTAAGTTTCTTATTAGGAGGCTTTAATATAGAGTTTGCTATGTTTCAAATACTAGCAGGTGGTGTAATGCTTGGTGGATTCTTTATGTTAACTGATTACACAACATCACCTATGACTAAAAAAGGACAAATTATATATGCAATACTAGCAGGTGTAATAGCAACAGTAATAAGATTATATGGAGGATATCCAGAAGGTTGCTCATATTCAATACTACTAGCAAATGTTGCAACTCCTTTAATAGATAAATTTGTTAATAACAGAGTATTTGGGGAGGTGTCTAAGAGTGAATAGTATACTAAAACTAGGATTAAACTTATTTGTTATTTGTGCAGTTTCAGCAGGACTTTTGGCTGGGACAAATGAAATAACATCTCCATTAATAGCAAAAAGAAGTGAACAAGCAAGTAATGAAGCTAGACAGGCTGTATTATCAGATGCTAAAGAATTTAAACTATTAGATTCTAGTAAATACAAAGCTACTTCTGATGTAGAAGTTGTAGAAGTATATGAAGGATTAAATGGATCAGATGTGGCTGGATATACTATAAAAGTTCTTCCAAAAGGATACGGTGGAGAAATAGAACTTATGGTAGGTATAAAAAAAGATGGAGACAATGCAGTTATTTCTGGAGTTAACATAGGAGAGATGTCAGAAACACCAGGACTTGGAGCTAGATCAAAGGAAGAAGCTTTCTATGGTCAATATAAAGATAAACCAGCAACAGAACTTAGTGTTGTTAAAAGTGGGACTGCAGGAGAAACTGAAATACAAGCAATATCAGGGGCTACCATTACATCTAAAGCTGTAACAAGTGGGGTAAATGCAGCAGTAGAAGTATATGATAGCATTAGTAAATAGATAGGGGGACAATAGTATGAGTTTAGGGAAAGTATTAAAAAATGGTATTATTGATGATAACCCAACTTTTGTTCAAGTTATAGGAATGTGTCCAACTTTAGCTGTAACAAGTTCAGCCATAAATGGTATTGGTATGGGACTTTCAACAGCAGTAGTTCTAGCATGTTCAAACTTAGCTATTTCATTACTTAGAAAAGTAATACCAGATAAAATAAGAATACCGGCATTTATAGTAGTAATAGCAACATTTGTTACTATAGTACAAATGTTACTAAAAGCATATGTACCTTCATTAGATTCAGCACTTGGATTATATATACCATTAATAGTTGTTAACTGTATAATACTTGCTCGTGCAGAAAGTTTTGCATCTAAAAATGGTCCAGCAGCATCTACAGTAGATGGTATAGGTATGGGTCTTGGATTTACAATGGCTCTTACGATTATAGGAGCAATTAGAGAGTTATTAGGAGCAGGTTCAATATTTGGAGTAAGCTTATTTGGTGCTTCTTATCAACCAGCTTTATTATTTATATTACCTCCAGGTGCATTTTTAACATTAGGATTCTTAATGGCACTATTTAATTTAGTAGTAAAGAAAAAATGTAGTAAAGAAAAAGCTTAATTAGGGGGGAAATTATATGCATTATACTGAAGTAAATTATATTTTATTATTTCTAAGTATTGTACTTGTTAACAACGTAATAACATCTCAATTCTTAGGTATATGTCCATTTTTAGGGGTTTCTAAGAAGGTTGATACAGCAGTTGGGATGGGAGTAGCGGTTACTTTCGTTTTAGCACTTGCGTCTGTAATTACATTTTTTATACAAAAAATATTAGTTGCAACTAATACTGAATATCTACAAACAATAGCATTTATATTAGTAATAGCTTCCATAGTTCAGTTTGTTGAAATGGTTATAAAAAAGATGAGTCCATCTTTATATCAAGCACTTGGTGTTTATTTACCACTTATAACAACTAACTGTGCAGTACTTGGTATTGCCTTGGTTAACGTACAAAATAATTATAATTTAATAGCAACATTAATAAATGGTGCAGGTGCTGGTATTGGTTTTACATTGGCAATAGTACTATTTGCAGGAATAAGAGAAAGATTAGAATTAGCAGACATACCTGAAGCATTCCAAGGATTTCCTATAACATTAATAGCAGCATCATTAATGTCAATAGCCTTCTTAGGATTCACAGGATTAATTAAATTATAAAAAGGGGGGGATTTTGTGAGTATATTAAAAGCAATTATACTTTTAGGTGGATTAGGTCTATTGTTCGGAGCAATACTTGCATATGCATCTAAAAAATTTGCCGTTGAAGTAGATGAAAGAGAAGAAAAAATACTTGCAGTACTTCCTGGAGCAAACTGTGGCGGCTGTGGATTCCCAGGATGTGGAGGTATGGCAGCTGCAATAGCATCAGGAAAAGCACCCGTTAATGGATGTCCAGTTGGTGGAGCTGCAGTAGCAGCTAAAGTTGCTCAGATTATGGGTGTAGAAGCTGCTAGTGGAGAAAAAATGGTAGCTGCAGTAAAATGTAGCGGTACTTGTGATAAAGCAAAAGACAAATATGAACATCAAGGTCTTAAAGATTGTAGATCAGCTGCAGCTTTAATTGGAGGAGCAAAAGGATGTTCAGCGGGATGTTTAGGTTTTGGTACTTGTGTATCAGTATGTAAATTTGATGCTATACATGTGGTAGATGGAGTAGCTGTAGTAGAGGAAGAAAAATGTGTAAACTGTGGAAAATGTAGAGAAGCATGTCCAAAAGGTTTAATAGTTGAAAAAGCAGCTAGCCAAGAAGTATTTGTAAAATGTAATAGTCATGAGTTTGGTAAATCAGTTAAAGCTAATTGCTTAGCTGGATGTATAGGATGTGGTGCATGTACTAAAGTTTGTCCAGTAGAGGCTATAACACTAGATAATAAGTTAGCTGTAGTAGATCACCAAAAATGTATAGGATGTAAAGTATGTGTTGAAAAATGCCCTACTAAAGTAATAGCAGGAGATATTAGTGATAGAAGAAAAGTTACTATAGACGAAGATAAATGTATAGGATGCACAGCATGTGCTAGACAATGTAAATTTGGAGCTATAGAAGGAGAAAAGAAACAACCACATAAGGTTAATGAAGATAAATGCAAAGGATGCCATCTTTGTTTACCAAAATGTAAAAAAGATGCTATGAGTTTAGTTGATGAAAAATCTAAAGTAACAAACTAAATTATAGTGTTTAAAAATATATGTTAAAATTATTTTAAATGTGGTTAGAATAAAGGTATGGAAATAATCCATACCTTTATTTTTTAGACAGAATTCAAATTTTTTATTTAAAAATAAATTAGATAAACCAAAAAGTTTTCAAAAGTTAATTATCATAAATATAACAATTATGTAATGAAAAGACTCGACATTAACATTGAAATTTTTACAATATAATGATAAACTTAATTAGTACAAAATTATAGTACAAGGTAGGTGAGAGAGTGAGGATAATATTAGCATCGAAATCACCTAGGAGAAGAGAAATCTTAGAAAATACTAAGGTGAGATTTTCCATCAAAGAAAGTCAAATTGATGAGACAATTAAATTAAATGAATCACCAAAAGATACAGTTAAAAGACTTGCATATGAAAAAGCATTAGATGTGGCAAAAAACAACGAAGATGCACTAGTGATAGGTGCAGATACTGTAGTTGTTATTGATGATAAAATCTTAGGAAAGCCAAAGGATGAAACTGAGGCATATAATATGATTAAGCTACTATCTGGAAAAACTCATTATGTAATTACTGGTTTCGCTTTGATAAATTTAAGTTTAAACAAAAAAATAGTTGACTGCCAGATTAGTCAAGTAACGTTTAAAGAATTATCTGAAGCAACAATTAAAGATTATATACAAACAAAGGAGTCTTTAGATAAAGCTGGAGCTTATGGAATACAAGGGTATGGAGGATTATTAGTAAAAAATATTCAAGGTGACTATTTTAATATAGTAGGACTTCCCATATCAAAAATAAGCGACTGTTTAAAGGATCACTTTGATATAAATCTTTTTTATGGAGGTTGATTTATCTGAAAAAATCTTCTAATTCATGGATGACAATTCAAGATATGACATTAGAGGAAAGACCAAGAGAAAAAATGATTTTAAATGGGCCTGATAGTTTATCTGATGCGGAGTTATTAGCAATTATCATTAGAAGTGGAACTCAAAAGTTAAATGCAATTCAATTGGGACAAGCTATAATTAAGAAAGCTGATAATATCAGATATTTACAAGACCTAACTATTGAGGAACTTAAAAGTATTAATGGTATAGGTGAAACAAAAGCAGTTCAAATTAAAGCTGCACTAGAACTCAGTAAAAGAATAGCGTCATTCAAACCAGAAAAATATAAAATCAAAAATCCTTGGGATATATATAAGTATTATATGGAGAGTTTAAGATATCAATATAAAGAAATTTTTAAGGTAGTTCTTTTAAATACTAAAAATGAAATAATAACAGATATAGACATTTCTATAGGAACATTAAATTCATCATTAGTTCATCCTAGAGAAGTTTTTAGAGAGGCCATAAGAAGAAGTAGTAATAAAATAATTTTATTACATAATCATCCTTCTGGACATGCTGAACCATCAAAAGAAGATAAAAACATAACAAATAGGTTAAAAGAATGTGGTGAATTGATAGGAATAGAGGTTATTGACCATATAATTATAGGGGACGGAGTTTATTTCAGTTTTAAAGAGAATATGTTAATTTAATAAGAATAAAGTAAGGAAGGTGCATAAAAATGGCTAAGGAAAAGAAAGAAAAAAAAGGTTTTAAATCTTTATTTGGATTTGGAAAAATGACTAAAGATATGGGTATCGACTTAGGTACTGCAAATACATTAGTTTATATAAAAGGACAAGGAATAGTTGTTAGAGAACCATCTGTTGTTGCTATAAGAGATGATAGCAAGGATGTTTTAGCAGTTGGTGAAGAAGCTAAGAGAATGATAGGTAGAACGCCAGGAAACATAGTAGCAATAAGACCGATGAAAGATGGTGTTATAGCAGATTTCGATATAACTCAATCAATGTTAAGCTACTTTATACAAAAAGCTGCAGCTAAAAAAGGTGTTGTTTCTCCAAGAATAGCAATATGTGTACCTTTTGGTGTAACAGAAGTTGAAAAAAGAGCAATAGAAGAAGCTGCTAGAAATGCAGGAGCAAAAGATGCTTTCTTAATAGAAGAGCCAATGGCAGCTGCAATAGGAGCTGGACTTAGAATAGAAGAGCCAGAAGGAAATATGGTAGTAGATATCGGTGGTGGTACTTCTGAAATAGCTATAATATCACTAGGTGGTATAGTTACTGCTAAATCAATAAGACTTGGTGGAGACGAATTAGATGAAGCTATAGTTAATTATGTTAAAAAAGAATATAGCTTAATGATAGGTGAGAGAACTGCTGAAGATGTAAAAATCAAAATAGGTTCTGCTTACAAAGAAGGTGATGAAATTGAAATGGAAATAAGAGGTAGAGATTTAATATCTGGACTTCCAAAAACTATGCAAATATCTTCATCAGAAGTAAGAGATGCACTTAGAGACCCTGTTAACTCTATAGTAGATGGAATAAAATCTACATTAGAAAAAACTCCACCAGAATTAGCTTCAGACATTATGGAAAACGGAATAATGTTAACTGGAGGGGGAGCTTTACTTAAAGGACTTGACAAATTAGTTAAAGAAGAAACTGGAATGCCTGTAAAAATAGCTGAAAATCCATTAGATTGTGTTGCTATAGGTACTGGTAAATCAGTTGAAGATCAAGAAATATTTGAAAAAGTATTAATGATGAATAATAGAAAGTAAAAAAGTAGGTGCTGACCTTGAAGTTTGAAAATAATAAAAACAAAAAAAAGGTTAATTTTAAAGTGATAGCAACAGGTGTAGTTGCTATCACTTTAATTGGAATTGTAGGTATCTCGATAGGTAGCAATAAGGGTTCTAACCCAATTGGAGCTAATATGGGGATGAATTCAATTTCAACCATATCAAGTACAATTAATAGTGGATTTAACTTTGTAAAAGGCGGATTTGAAAATATAATAAACTTCCATAAAAATGCTAAAAAAGCAGAAGCGTTGGAAGAAGAAAATAATAAACTACAACAAGAAGTTATAGACTTACAAAATAAATTAGATGATACTCAATCTTTAGAAAGTTTAAAATCAGCTTTAAACTTTGTAGATGAAAAATATGTAGCCAAAACATTATCTGCTAAAGTAGTTAGCAAAAATGACGGAAACTGGTACACAACTTTTGTTGTATCTGCTGGTAGCAAAGATGGTGTCAAAAAAGACAGTTTAGTAATGAATGGCAAGGGATTAGTTGGCGTAGTATATGAAGTGTCAAATAATTATTGCAAGGTAGTATCTTTATTAGATACAAAATCATCAGTAAGTTTTAAATTGGCAAAGAATTCAGAGTTTAAGGGTATTATAACATATGGTGAAAACATAGATGATGAAGCAGACTATAGAAATAGTGGATTACTACAAGGATATATGTTTGATTTAAACTATAATGTATTACCAGGAGATGTAGTTACTACATCAGGACTTGGTTTATTCCCAGAGGGGATAGTCATAGGTAAGGTGGAAAAAGTAGTAGAAGATAAAAATAATTCATTAAAATATGTAATAGTAAAACCAAATGTTGATTTCAAAAATATAGACGATGTTGTCGTCGTTGAACCACGAAATATAAACTAAAGGGGATAATCAACAATGAAAAAAGTTTACCTTTGTCTATTTGGAATAGCTATACTGATATTAGAAAATAGTATCACTAATTACATGAGTATATTGGGGGTAACTGTTGATTTTATTTTAATATTCCTTACAATTATATCTTTATATATGGATGAGCTAGAAATTAGCATTATAGGCGCTATAATAGGTATAATAAAAGATATAACTGTGGGAGGAATATTTGGAATAAATGCATTAATTTACTTCTTAATATGTTATATAGTTAGTTATTCAAGAAAAAAAATATATAAAGAAAGTAAAGTTACTATATTTACTTTGATTTTAGCCACAACTATATTTAGTTCATTGATTAATATATTATCATCTATGGTTGTTTTTAGTAGTTTTACTATGGCAAAATTAATAATTAAAGGTATAGTAATATTACCAATTTTAAATAGCATCATGGCCTTATTATTGTATAAGGTATTTGATAAATCAATTTTAAAACTTAAAGAAGATTAGTTGGTGATTTAATGGATGAAAAGAAAATTAATGATAGATGTAAGATAATAAAAAATGTATTTCTTTTTGCCTTTGTAGCTATAATAGTAAAAATACTATATATGAATGTAGTTAAATATGATTATTATGCCAATCTAGCTGATAATAAAACATATAAAGAAGTTACTATAAAGGCAGCTAGAGGAGAAATTAGAGATAGATATGGAAGACTTTTAGCAGGAAATGAAAATCAATTTACAGTTCAAATATCTATAAATGAATTTACAAAAAATGATACAACTAAAGATAAGAGCCAAGCCAATGATACAAGTTTAAAAATAATGAATTTATTAGAAGCAAATAATGAAAAATATATAGATGAATTTCCTATAGTAATAAAAAATGGTAAGTATTATTTTACTTATGATGAAAATATAAAACAGTATAAGGATAATAATGATATTCCTCAAGATTTAAATGCTAAAGAAACATTTTATTATATAGTAGATAGACTAATAGAAGATGGTAAGTTATCTGAAAGTGATAGGGAATTAAAAGCTACAGATTTACAGAAAAAAGTAAATGCAGCAGGATATTATCCACCAATACTTGTATCAAAGTGGACTTTTACAGAAGAAAGAGAAAAAAATGACTGGCTTGAAAAATATAGAGTCGAAAAATGGCTTAAAGAAAATAATAAAAAAACTACTAATATTACAGCTGAGATAGCATTTAAAGCTGTAAGAGATTACTATTTAATTGATTCAAACTTAAGTGATGCAGAATCTAGAAAAATTCTTATAGTTAGAGATTTGATAAAATCTCAAGGATATACAAAATATCAACCAGTTACTATAGCTTCAGATATTAGTGAAGCAACTATTGCACAAGTAGAAGAGTATGCATTAGAGTTACCAGGAGTTAGTATATCTAATGAACCTGTTAGAACATATCCAAATAAAACTCTAGCAGCTCATATACTAGGGTATATAGGTAAAATACCCTCAGCAAGTGAGTCACAATACTTAAATAATGAAGAAATAAAATATTCAAAAAATGATATGGTAGGACTTTCTGGAGTTGAAAAATCCCAAGAAAGCAAACTTCATGGAACAGATGGTTACCAAAAAGTTAAAGTAGATGCTGTTGGGAATATAACAGATAAATTGGAAGTTGTAGAACCTGTATCAGGTGATACTGTTTATCTTACTTTAGATAAAGATTTACAAGAAGTTACGGAAAGTGCCTTAGAGAGAGCTATAAAAGCAGCTCGTGAGGGTGGTGTTTATGAAAGTGCCTATGGAAATGTAGCTGTATCTGGAGGAGCTAAAAATGCAAAATCAGGAGCAGCCATAGTTGTAGATGTAAATAGTGGAGAAGTTTTAGCTTCTGCATCTTATCCATCTTATGATCCTAACTTATTTGTAACTGGTATATCATATGATGATTATCAAGCATTGCAGCCTAAAAATACTAATGATTTACTAGCGCCATCACCACTTTTAAATTTGGTTACACAAGGTGTATTCCAACCTGGTTCAACATTTAAAATGATTACAGGTATGGCAGCGCTAGAACACGGATTAAATCCAGAATATAGTATAAATGACCCAGGAGTTATTTGGATGGGTAAAAAATCTTATGGTGATGCCGTTTGGAATAAAAGTAGATCTAACCATGGTATAACAAACCTTTATAAAGCAATACAAGAGTCTTGTAATATTTATTTCTATACAATTGGTACAGGAGAAAATAGAGTAGGTGGAGCTGATCCAAATGCTAAAATTGGACCTGAGCAAGTTATGGAATATGCTAAACTATTTGGTTTAGATGATTATACAGGTTTATATGAAGACTTAGGTGTTGGTGGAGAATCAAAAGGTAAGGTACCTAGTGAAGAGGCAAAAATAGATTCAACAAAAACAATGCTTAAAACATATTTAAATAAAGTTGCTAAAAATAGCTTTACAGATATAACAAAGGATAAAAATCCTGAAGAGTTTTCAAAAAGAATTGAAAAAATAGCAAATTGGTGTGATGAAGAAAATACACCAACTAAAGCAGAAGTTTTATCAAGATTAGAAAAATTAAAAGTAAAAGAAGATGATTTAGAAACTTTAGCTGACCAAATTGTGTATACTTACTTAAACTTCGCTAAATGGACAGTATCAGATGCATTTAACTTGGCAATAGGACAAGGGGAAAATGCTTATACTCCAGCTCAGGTAGTTAGATATATATCTGCCATAGCAAATGGAGGAACTTTAAATCAGCTTTATGTTGTACAAAAATCTATTTCTTCTGATTATAGTGAAGTTGATGTTAAAGAACCTAAATCAGAAAAAATTGATTTTAAAAATAGTGATAATCTAAAAGAATTAATAAAAGGAATGAAACGAGTTGTAACAGAAGGTACTGGTAAGAAGGTACTTGGTGATCTTGGTGTATCAATTGCAGCTAAGACAGGTACAGCACAAAAGAGTACAAAAATTCCAACAGATAATGAATATGACTATTTAATGAGTCATTTATCAGCATATAATGTAAATAAAGCTGAAGTACTACAAGTATATTATAAATTGAGAGCTGAAAGAGAAGAAGAATTAACAAAAGCTAAAATTGAAGAAATAAAAGAACAAATTGCTAGTAAAGATACAGATGAAGAAACTAAAGAAGAATTAAAAAAACAATTAGAAGAAGGTGTATCTGAAAAACTAGCTGAAACAGATAGAATAAATGCTGCTTATTTAAGAAAAGCAATAAAAGAACTTAATCATAAGATTACAGACGATGATATAGATAAATTTAAAGAAACGTATGGTGACTTTGCTTGGGCAGTTTCGTTTGCACCGGCTGATAATCCAGAAATTGCAATATGTGTTATGATACCACAAGGTAATACAAGTACCTATGCTCTTTTACCAATGAAAGATATAATAGGACAATATATGGGGTTAAATAGCAAATCTTCTAATAGTACAGCTAATAAGACTGATGAAGAGAAAGACGATAACTCGCAAGAAGATAGTATAAATTTTTCGACACAATTGAAAAAATAAAAGGTGATTAAGATATTTATGAAGAATATAGTAAATAAATTAATATCACTCTGGAGGTTGTTATGTCTTTTAGGAAATATTCCACAGAAGAACTTATAGAGTTTAAAGGAAATAAAAAAGGGCTAATTATAAATGTAAAAAAGGTTGCCCCCTTTGAACAAGTTAGAGAAAGTATAATAGATAGATTAGAAGAACATGTTGGCTTTTTTAATGGAGCTAAAATATATCAAATAAATTGTGATTATCTTAATGACATTCAAATTATTATGTTAAAGGATTCAATTACATCAAAATTTGATATAGAATTTGTTGAAGAAGATAAAGAAACGTATATTAATAATTTTGAGACAAAATATGTGGATACTATGAGGTCTGGGGAAAATATAGTCTTTGATGGAGATGTTGTAGTAATGAGTGATATGAACCCAGGTTCACAAGTAAGTTCCACTAGAAATGTCGTAATTATGGGTAATCTGAATTCTGGAGCTAGAGTAGTTGCTAATGGAAATATTATAGTAATGGGTGAAGTGCGAGGGTTTGTTCATGCAGGAGCCAAGGGTAACAGCTGGGCTTACGTTATAGCAAATAGTTTATGTCCGAAAATATTACAAATAGCCAATAACATTGCAGAGGCTCCAGAGGATGATGAGCCAAAGGATGATAAAAAAATCATTCCTGAGATAGCCTTTGTGAGCAAAGACAGAATAGTTATTGAAAGCTTTTTACCTAAAACTTTAAAAAACAAGGAAATATATAGGGGGTAGTAGAATGAGCGAAGTCATAGTTATAACTTCAGGCAAAGGTGGCGTTGGTAAAACAACAACTGTAGCTAACTTAGGTACAGCACTTAGCTTAGAAAATAAAAAAACTGTTGTAGTAGATGCAGATATAGGACTTAGAAACTTAGACGTTGTTATGGGTCTAGAAAATAGAATAGTATATGATATAGTGGATGTGGTTGAAGGAACTTGTAAACTAAAACAAGCTTTAATAAAAGATAAAAGATTTGAAAATCTTTATTTATTACCGGCAGCACAAACTAGAGATAAAAATGCCGTATCTGTAGATCAAATGTCAGCGTTATGTGAAAAATTAAAAGAAAGCTTTGACTATGTAATAATAGATTGTCCTGCCGGTATTGAGCAAGGATTCAAAAATGCAATAGCAGGAGCTGATAGAGCTATTGTTGTTACTAACCCTGAAGTTTCTGCAGTAAGAGATGCAGACAGAATAATAGGATTATTAGAGGCTAATGAAATTAGTGATATTAGATTAATAATCAATAGAATAAGACAAGATATGGTTAAAAGAGGGGACATGATGGATAAACATGATATAGTTGAAATATTAGCTATAGATTTAATTGGTATAGTTCCGGATGATGAAAGTATAATCATATCGACAAATAAAGGTGAACCAGCAATACTTGATTCTAAATCAAATGCTGGTAAGGCCTATAAAAATATTGCTCAAAGAATTTTGGGTAATAATATTCCAATTATGGAAGTAGAACAAGAAACTAACTTCTTTGGAAAAATCAAAAAAATGTTTGGCGTGGCTAAATAGAATAGGGGGATGTTCATGTTTGATCTTTTTAAAACTTTTTCAAGTGAAAATAAGACTAGCAAAAATGTAGCAAAAGAAAGGTTAAAATTAGTTCTTGTACATGATAGAGTAGACTGTTCTCCACAACTTTTAAATATGATTAAAGATGATATACTAAAAGTTATTTCTAATTACGCTGAAATAGAAGAAGATGGTCTAGAAATAAAGATGTCAAAGACAAGAAGTGAGAATGGTGACAGACCTGTATCTGCCTTAGTTGCAAATATACCACTTAAGAATTTAAAAGACAGAAAAATATAAATTAGTCTTGAAAATAGGGGGATATACTTAAGGTATATTCCCTATTTTAATTGTAAGGAAATTATACACTATCATATTTGGGGATAATTTATAATTTCTAACTTCAAACTTTCGTATATATAATCAGAAAGATGGTGATGAATTGAGTAAATATAAAAATAAATTAAAACTTTTAAAACAATTAGATTGGAAGTTAATAGTTACACTATTATTAATATTTACTTATGGTATAGTTATACTTAGTAGTGCTACTCATGTAAATCAAACTGGAAACTATTCTAGATTAATAAAGCAAACTTTAGCATTTGTTTTAGGAATAATAATGGTTGTAGGTATATTGTTTTTAGATTACAATATGATAGGCAAATATTATAAAGAATTATATATAGCAAGTGTTGTATTATTAGTAGTTGTTTTAATTCCTGGTATAGGTAAAAATAGAGGAGGTGCCATGTCTACATTATCATTTGGACCTCTTGATTTGCAAACTGCAGAATTAGTAAAATTAACTTTCATACTAAGTTATGCTAAGATAGTAGAACTTAAAAAGGAAAGATTAAATACTGCAAAGGATGTTATAAGGTTACTAATGTATGCAGCACCTATAGTAGGATTGCTTATAGCTCAGCCAGATTTAGGAACAGCTATAGTATTTTGTTGTATAATTGCTGGAATAATATTTACTGCAGGGATTGACTATAAAATATTAAGAAGAGTTATAATAGTAGGGATAATAGCTCTTCCATTAGTTTATTTAAGTATAGATGAATATCAGCAAAAAAGAATTTTAGGATTTTTACATCCAGAAGATACTACTATATCTGGGAATTATCAAGTTATGCAATCTAATATTGCCATAGGTTCTGGAGGACTAACAGGAAAAGGTCTGTTCAAAGGAACTCAAAATCAAGAAGATTTCTTACCAATACAAGATAGTGACTTTATATTTGCCGTTGTAGGAGAAGAACTGGGCGTATTAGGTATGGTTGCTTTAATTGGATTGTATACATATTTCCTATATAGAATGTTGGTGATAGCTGCTGAATCTAAAGATGAGTATGGTTCATTGGTAGCAGTTGGGGTTACATCCATGTTTGCCTATCAGATTATTCAGAACATAGGAATGACAGTGTCATTGATACCAGTAACAGGTGTAACGTTGCCGTTTATAAGTTATGGAGGAAGTTCTGTGCTTACATCTATGGCCAACTTAGGATTGATTTTAAATGTATCTATGAGAAGAAAGAAAATTAACTTTTAATTAAGATAAGGGGGAAAAGATAAATATGAAAATGAATATAGCATTAGTTGCACATGATGAAATGAAAAATACTATGGTAGGTTTTTGTATTGCTTATGAAGAAATATTAAAAAAATATGGAATTTATGCAACAGGAACTACTGGAAAAAGAATAATGGATGAAACAAGTTTAACAATTAATAGATTGGCATCAGGTCCTCTTGGAGGAGACCAACAAATAGGATCTTTAATTGTTCAACAAGAAATTGATTTAGTTATATTTTTAAGAGACCCATTAACATCTCAAGCTCATGAACCAGATATACAAGCGCTTATTAGACTTTGTGATGTATATTGTGTTCCGGTGGCAACTAACTTAGCTAGTGCAGAAATATTTATCAAGGCATTGGATAGAGGAGAGTTTTCGTTTAGAGAAGTTAGAAAAACGAAAAGTCAAAGAATATAAAAAAAGTCTTACCAAATGATTAAAATCATTTGGTAAGACTTTTTTTTATTATTTAAGAAATTGTGCAAATTCAACTCCATAGTCGAAACATTCTTTGAATGTATCATCACTTGGGAAGAATTTCTTTTTAAGAGCTTCTTGTGGCACCTTGAATCCCATAGATTGGAATAAATTTTGTGCCATAGTGATTCCTTCGCCACTCCATCCATAAGAACCAAATACTCCAGCAATAGTTCCTTTATTAGCCATTGGATCTATTGTTGAGAATAAATCCCACATAGGTTTAACCATAGTTTTGTTTATTGTAGGAGAACCTACTAAAACAACTTTTGCATTTAATACAGCTGTATGCATCTCTTCTAATGATAATTTTTCTAAATCGTATAATTTAACTTTAACATCTTGAGATAATGCACCTTGTTGTATTTTTTTAGCCATATCAAAAGTATTAGTATAAGCTGATAGATAGAATATTGCCATTTCACTTTGGTTAGCTTCTTCTAAAGCTGTTTTTGACCATTCAACATATCTTGCTACTTGTTCCATTGGTCTTTGTGATAATATTGGACCATGAGAAGTTAAGATAGTATCAAAATCTAATTTTAATTCAACAACTTTATCAACAGCATCTAAAACGAATTTAGCATAAGGCTTAACTATACAATCGTAGTATAATTTTGCAGATTCTAAGTATCCTTCACCATCAATACCTTTTGCGTCAAATTCACTGTAGTGACATCCAAAAGCATCACAAGTTAATAAAGTTCTATCTTCTGGTATATAAGTAAACATTGTATCAGCCCAGTGTAAGAATGGAGCTTGTATAAATTCAAGTGTTTTACTTCCTATGTTTAATTTATCTCCAGTTTTAACAGTAGTGCAGTTGAAATCTCTGTTAACTTGATCAGATAAGTAAAGTTTAGCTGGACTTGTACAGATAACCTCAACATTTGGATTTATATCTAATATATATTTTAAACAACCAGCATGGTCTGGTTCAGTATGGTGAACTACTACATAGTCGATATCTTTAATATCAACTATTTCTTTTAAATTACTTAAAAATTCATCTTTAAAACAGTCTTTTACAGTATCGAATAAAACTATTTTTTCATCTTTTATTAAGTAAGAATTATAAGTTGTACCATATTTAGTTTCCATTATGATATCAAATATTTCTAAATCCTTATCTACTACACCAGTATAGAAAATACCTGGTTTTATTTCAAAAACGTTGCTCATTGCAAACCTCCTAGTAATAAAAAATCATATACTAAATTATATATACCCAAAAAGTTTTGAATTAAACTAAAAATATTATTAAGATTATTATTCTAGATATTTATATTTTTTACTCAAAAAGTAGATAAAAACTTATGTTAAAAAAAGTATAACTAAGAAATAATAAAGTGATAATATAACTGAGGATATATTTATAAGATAAAAACCTAAAATATTTTGATACCAAATATTTTATAGTGTATAATAAAATTTATGTGAATTAAATTAGTTTATCGGAGGTTTCAATTTTAGATGGATAAATCAGAATTTAGAAAAATTTTAAAAAAAGTAGAAAAGCCAGCTAGATACTTAGGTAATGAAGTAAACTCAATACATAAAGATACTAGCAACAAAGACTTAATAAGATATGTTCAATGTTTCCCAGACTTATACGAAGTAGGAATGAGTCACTTAGGAAGTCAAATATTATACAGAGTATTAAATAGCGACGAAAATGTTTACTGTGAAAGACTTTATTCTCCTGCAATTGATATGGAGGAAATTTTAAGGGAAAAAGATATACCTTTATTCGCATTAGAATCAAGAGAAGCAATAACAAACTTTGATTTTGTTACATTTACTCTTCAATATGAACTTTCATATACTAATATATTAAATATATTAGATTTAGGTAAAATAGAAATACTTGCTAAGGATAGAAAACTAGATGATCCATTCGTAATGGTTGGTGGACCTTGTGCTTACAACTCAGAACCATTAGCAGATTTTGTTGATATAGTAATTCTTGGTGAAGGTGAAGAAGTTAACTTAGAAGTATTAAATGTATACAAAGAATGGAAGAAAAATAAAACAACAAGAGAAGACTTCTTAATGATGGCTTCTAAAATAGAAGGTGTTTACATACCAAGTTTTTATGATGTTACATATAATGAGGATAAAACAGTAAAAGAAACTATTCCAAATAGAGATGGTATACCAGCAAATCCTAGAAAAAGAATAATTAAAAATATGGATGAAGTACCTTATCCAGAAGCCTTAATAGTACCATATATAGAAACTGTTCATGAAAGAGTAGTTTTAGAGTTATTTAGAGGATGTACAAGAGGATGTAGATTCTGCCAAGCTGGTATGATTTATAGACCAATAAGAGAAAAAAGTATAGAAACTTTAAAAACATCTTTAGATAAATTAATAAAAAGTACTGGATATGATGAAATATCTCTATCTTCACTATCAACTAGTGACTACTCTAAACTAAGTGAACTTACAGATGTTTTAATAGAAGAATATGCAAGTAAAAATATAGGTATATCTCTACCATCGCTTAGACTTGATAACTTTACTATGGAAATAGCGGAAAAAATACAACAAGTTAGAAAATCAGGTCTTACATTTGCACCAGAGGCAGGAACTCAAAGAATGAGAGATGTTATAAATAAAGGTGTAAGCGAACAAGATTTAAAAGATGCTACAACAAAAGCGTTTGAAATGGGATGGCATAGTGTAAAATTATACTTCATGATAGGTCTTCCTACAGAAAGATATGAAGATTTAGATGGTATAAGAAACTTAGCTTATGATGTTATAGATACTTATAGACAAGTTCATGGCGGAAAACTATCTAGAAAATTCTCTGTAACTGTAAGTACATCAACATTTGTACCTAAACCATTTACTCCATTCCAATGGCATCCACAAGATACTCAGGATGTGGTAAGAGATAAACAACAATACTTAGTAAAAGCTTTAAAAAATAGAGATATAAGATACAACTACCATGATTCAAAAACTAGTTTAATGGAAGCTGTAATATCTAGAGGAGATAGAAGAATAGGCAAAGTTATCTATGATGCTTTCAAAGCTGGAGCTAAATTTGATGGATGGTCAGAATACTTCAATTTAGATATATGGGTTGAAGCTATGGAGAAAAATAACTTAGATATAAGCTGGTATGCTCATAGAGAAAGAAGTTATGATGAAGTATTCGCATGGGATCATATAGATGTTGGTGTATCTAAGAAATTCTTAATAAGAGAAAATAATAAAGCAAAAGAAGATGCTATAACTGTAGACTGTAGACATAGATGTAATGGCTGTGGAATTAACTCAACTGATTTAGGAAGGGGGCTATGTTAATTATGAGTAAAATAATTAGAGCTAAATACAAAAAAGAAGATGATATGATATTTATATCTCATCTTGACTTACAAAGACTTTTACAAAGGGCTTTTAGAAGAGCCGAAATAAATCTTTCTTATTCTCAAGGGTTTAACCCTCACCCTAAAATGAGTTATGGTAATGCACTTGCTTTAGGTGTGGAAAGTCAAGGAGAATATGTTGATATAGAAATAGAAGATGATATCACAGTAGAAGAATTCTTAAAAAGAATAAATGAAGAACTTCCAAAAGGTGTTGAATTTATAAAAGCAAAAGAAATATCTTCATCTACACCTACTTTATCATCAGAGATAGTTTATGGAGAATATTTATTCAATATAGATTTACCAAACCCTTTAAGTAAAGAATTAGTTAAGTCTAAAGTATTAGAATTTGTTAAAAAAGATTCAATAATGATTACTAAGAAAAATAAAAAAGGCAAATTAGTTGAAAATGATATAAGACCTTTTATAAAAACTTTTGACTTAGTAAGCTTAGATGATGAAAGAGCCACTTTTGAAACAATAATAGCAACTGGATCTAAAGGAAACTTAAATATAAATATATTAATACCTATGTTACTTGAAATATTAGGTGTAGAGATAGATCCAAGAGAAGTTGAAACTATAAGAAGAGACTTATATGCTATGAAAGATGGAGAATTAGTTACTCCATTATAAATTTAAATATAATTAACTATTTAACATATAAAGAGGATAGTATGAAAAAAATAATAATTGAAACTTTAGTAGCATCTGAAAAAACTGCAATAATTGAAGATGATAAACTTGTAGAATTATTAATTGATGAAGCTGAAGATAATAAATTAGTATCTAACATATATAGAGGAATAGTTAAAAATGTCAAAGCAGGCCTAGAGGCCTGCTTTGTAGATATAGGCATGGAAAAATTAGCTTATCTTCCTCTTAAGAATGATTCAAATATAAAATCTGGCATGGATATAATGGTGCAAGTAAATAAAGATGCCGTTGGAACTAAAGGACCTAAATTAAATTTAGAAGTAAGTTTATCAGGCCGTTATTTAGTATATATACCAAGTAATGATAGAATAACCATATCTAATAGACTTCAAAATGAAGAAGAAAGATTTAGATTAAAAAAAATTGTTAAATCTTTAGTTGGCAATGATTGCGGAATTATAATCAGAACTGAAGCACAAGGTTGCACACAAGAAGAATTAGAAAAAGATTTTATAGAACTAAAAACAAAATATGATTTGATATGCAAAGAATTTAAATTGGGAATAGGGCCTAAGCCTTTATACAAAGAATTAAGTACAGTCTCAAAATATATAAACGACAATGTAAATGAAGACGTTGAAGAAATAGTTGTAAATGATACTGAAAAATACAATGAAATAAAAAATATTTTAAAAAGTATAAATAAAGACTATTTAAACAAACTAAAATTAATAGAAAATCAAGATATATTTGATTTGTATAAAGTTCAAAGTCAAATAGAAAAAGCCTTAAACAGAAAAGTATGGTTAAAAAGCGGCGGCTATTTAATTATAGATAAAACAGAAGCTTTAACTGTTATAGATGTTAATACAGGTAAATTTACAGGAAGTTCTAATAGAGAAGATACTGTTTATAAAACTAATGAAGAAGCTTGTATAGAAATTGCTAGACAGCTAAGACTTAGAGATATAGGTGGTATAATAATAATTGATTTTATTGATATGATTAAAAAGAAAAATAAAGAAAATTTATTAAAATTTTTAAATTACCATCTAGCAAAAGACAAAAGAAAATCAGAAGTATTGGGACTTACTAGACTAGGTCTTGTGGAGGTTGCTAGAAGAAGAGAGAAAAACTCCATAAGTGAATATTACCTAGAAGAATGCAATGTATGTGAAGGAAATTCTTTTATAAAATCAATAAACTATATTATGGATGATTTGGAAAAAGAAATAAGTAGAATAAAATCTCATACATGTTATAATCATATTACAGTTGAATTTAACCCCATGGTACTTAGCAAAATTAAAGCTAATAAAATGGATTTAATTAATAAAATTAAAAATAAATACGGAATGAACATATGGCTAAAAGAAGATGAGAAATTGTCTTATGAAAAATATAAAATTATTTTTATAAGCTAGTTGACATTTTGTTCAAAAAGTAGTATTATTTATAACTGTAATGCCGCACAGAAAAGGCGAAAAACTTTCTTTGAAAGTGCCTTGATGGCGAGTTCTAAGACCGAGGAGGTGTATTTTAATGTACGCTATAGTTAAAACAGGTGGAAAGCAATACAAAGTTGCTGAAGGTGATGTATTATTCGTAGAAAAGTTAGACGCACAAGCTGGTGACGTTGTTAC
>USRS01000015.1 GCA_900557165.1 uncultured Clostridium sp. | reverse complement strand
TATTGCTCCGGTAACCGATTGGCGTTATTATGATACGGTATATACTGAACGTTATATGCGTACTCCTCAAGAGAATAACGATGGTTATATACAGACTTCTCCATTAAAAAAGGCCGCAGATCTTGATGGAAAGTTATTGATTATTTCCGGTACTGCGGATGATAATGTTCATTATCTTAATACATTGCAATATAGCGAAGCTTTGGTACAAGCGAATAAACAGTTCGAAATGCAGATTTATACAAACCGTAATCATAGTATTTACGGGTGCAATACCCGATATCATCTTTATACTCGAGTATATGATTTTTTGCAAAGAAATTTGAAATAAGAGTAGAGTTCTAAATTAAAAAAACAGACTGGATGCATAATTATCCAGTCTGTTTTTTTGTTATTATATTATACAAAAAATAAAATTGTTCGCTATTTTGTTTAAATCTGGATATTAGTATTTTAGGAGATCAAATGTTAATCTGCCGGATTATGTTGCATATTACATAAAAATACTGCATCTTAGCTTCGAGTTTAGCCTATAAGGATGTATAACAATTATGCTTCTTCTTCCTTGATTAGGTTAGGAGAAATAAAATTCTTCATTCGCTGTAAAAGTGCTATTCTATATGTTAACTTGATAAGAATGATTTAGAGAAAGGTTGTTTAATAAATAATTTTATTACCAGAGTAAATCGAAGGACAATACTTGAATATTTAAAGTTTCGTCTGTATTACCGGGAATATAAATTTTTTTTGAGCTCTCTGATAGTTGAAATATGAAACAAGAAAAATTGTTTAAGCATAGATATTTTTATTTGCAGTCGGCAGGTCTTTTACCTCTTTTTCTGGTATCGTTAACCAATAATTATTTGACAGAGATTCATACGGTAAAACTGGCATTGTTTATAGGTTTGATTTGTTTATGTGTCGAAATATTTTACCGGATATTTTATCGTCGATTTTTGCTCATGTTCGGAGTTTCAACTCTTACGTTGATCCAATTTGCTTCTTTGAAATTGCTTTTTTACAATTCTTTATTCCTTATTTCCAATACTGTTTTTTTAGGCATATTGCTTTTTATTAATATTTTGATCGTTCGAGGATTACACAGAATTTTATTTCATAGGCATTCTCGTGATTATTCACGTAAAGATCGTATGGTGATGGCCAATATAATGCATGAATTTATGTATATGTCACGATTATTGCTGTATGTATTGAGTTTTTATTTGGCTGTTACGATTATGTTCAATACTTATTCTCGTAATATGTATCCGGATATATACGTTTTTTTGAATTACCGTTTGAACCTTATTTTGATGATGCTTTATTTTGTTTACGAATGTATCCGGATTATTTTGTTGAATAAAATGCTTTCAAAAGAAACGTGGTTACCGATTATTAATGAATCTTTATCTGTTATCGGAAGAGTAGAAAAGCACGAGAGTTTCCGTCGTGGGAATTGTTATCTCCATCCGCATTTGCGTGTCATCATTATGTGTGGTAATAGAATATATTTGCGACCGGGTCAAATAAAGGGAAGTTTATCGGGACTTCATTTGGATACTCCGGTATCTGAAGATTTGCGTTATGGAGAGACGCCTGATAAAGTGTTGAAAATAGCTATGGAAAAATATATTTCTGTAGAAAATCGAAATTCTCCGCGAAGAATATTGACATCGAAGTTTAAAACTGATATCATGAACCGTGTAATTATGTTATATGTTTTGAATGTCTCCGATGAGTCGTATGTCATTAATAAACCTCGTGGAGGAAAGTTTTGGACATCCGATCAGATTGATGCGGAATTGGGAAAAGGTGTGTTTAGTACCTGTTTTGAACAAGAGTATGAGTTTTTGAAGAATACGATTTTGCTCGCATGGGAATATACTGAGAAGGAAAAATGAAGTATATGTTTGATTTAATAACGATATTAGGACCTACGGCTTCTGGAAAGACGTCTTTGGCTGTTGCTTTGGCTGCTGATTTAAATACGGAAATTATAAGTGCAGATTCCCGCCAGATTTATAAGCGTATGGACATCGGTACGGGAAAAGATTTGGAAGAGTATAAGTATGAAGATAAAGAAATCCCGTATCATTTGATTGATATTTGTGAACCGGGATATAAATATAACCTTTATGAATATCAAAGAGACTTTAATGTAGTTTTTCAGGATTTGAGGACGAGAGAAAAATTCCCTATTTTATGTGGGGGAACAGGCCTTTATATAGAGACTGTCTTGAAAGGTTATAGTATGCCTCAGGTTCCTGAAAATAAAGAACTTCGTAAAAAATTGAAGGACAAGACATTGACAGAGTTGACGTCCATATTGAAAACTTATAAAACTTTGCATAATACTACGGATGTAGATAGTTGTAAGCGGGCTGTAAGAGCTATAGAAATAGCCGAATTTTATAGGAATCAGCAACCGGAGGAGAGAAAAAACAAGCCATTGAACAGCTTTATTGTAGGAGTCGATATAGAAAGGGAAGCCCGCCGGAGAAAAATTTCTGAACGTTTACAGATGAGACTTAATTCGGGAATGGTGGATGAAGTGAGAGCTTTATTAAAAGAAGGAATTTCTCAGGATGATCTTATTTATTATGGCCTTGAATATAAATATCTGACAGAATATTTGATAGGAAGACTTTCTTATGTCGAAATGGTGAGTAAACTAGAAATAGCAATTCATCAATTTGCGAAAAGACAAATGACATGGTTTCGGGGAATGGAACGGAGGGGTTTTTCTATTTTTTGGTTAGATGCATTTTTACCTTTGGACGAAAAAATCATGAAAATTAAAGAACAACTGAAAAAATAGATACAGGGATATCCGGGCTATTCAGTAAAGAGAATGGAAAGTCAATCAAATGTTTAAGATGTCCCTGTACCTTTATATATAGTATTTATGGCTGTAAAACCAAATATATTTGATGGTGTATTAGAAGGAGTAGCAGATTTAATAGATGATAAAAAAATAGTTGTTTCGATAGCAGCAGGAAAGAGTATAGAAGCAATTGAAAATATAATAGGAGCTGATAAAAAAATAGTTAGAACTATGCCAAACACTCCTGCACTTGTAAATGAAGGAATGTCAGCTTTATGCCCAAATAAAAATATAGAAGATGAAGAGTTAAAAATAGTAAAAGATATATTTGATTCTTTTGGAAAAAGTGAAGTAGTTGGAGAATATTTAATAGATGCAGTAATTGGAGTAAGTGGTTCTTCACCAGCATATGTATTTATGTTTATAGAAGCAATGGCAGATGCAGCAGTTATGGCTGGTATGCCTAGAAAACAAGCGTACAACTTTGCAGCACAATCAGTTTTAGGTTCTGCTAAAATGGTGCTTGAAAGTGGTAAACATCCAGGTGAATTAAAAGATATGGTTTGTTCGCCAGGAGGAACTACAATAGAGGCAGTAAAAGTTTTAGAAAATGAAGGGATGAGATCATCTGTAATAAATGCAGTTTGTGCTTGTATAGAAAAATCTAAAGAAATGAGCAAGTAAATTAAAAAGGCCAAAAGATTAATCTTATCTTTTGACCTTTTTCTTTTATAGCAATTACGTTTTCAAATATTTAATATTATAGAATAACCATAATTATAATGTAATTATGGTTATAAATCATTGTAAACACTTACTTGTATATTTCTATATTATTGATAATTTATAGAAATGTATGATATACTAAGCGATACTAATCAAGATGCAAAACTATTTTTGGAGGGAGAAATATAATGGCAAGAGCTAAAAGAACTATAGATACTAGCAATGTTTTAAGCTTAAAAAGAGAAGAGCGAAGAAAGAAAAGAGATGATTTATTTTAATTAATATAGCAGAGTAAAATCTAAGGCGGAGAGGAGATATTAAAGTTGAAGATTTTGATAGCAGAAGACGATAAAAATATTAGCAATATAATTTCAGAGAGCATAAAAGAATTTGAAAAAGATATAGATATTGTAGTTTTTGAAGAAGCACAAAAAGCATTAGAGCATGCAACAAGTAATGCCATTGATATATTTATTTTAGACATACAATTAAAAGACTATAAAGGAACACATTTAGCAAAACAATTAAGGGAAATAAACAGATATAAATATAGCCCAATTGTTTTTGTTACAGCTCTTGCAAGTGAGGAACTTTTAGCTTATAGAGAGCTAAAATGTTATAGCTTTTTAATAAAACCATTTACTAAAAGTGAGATAAATGTTGTTCTTGATGATGTTATTGAGTACAAAAAACAACTAAAAAGTGTTTCTAAAATAATAAGAATAGAACAAAAATCCTTTGTTTTTGAATATAACTTAGAAAATATTATTTATATTGAATCTTTCGGAAAAAAACTAGAACTTAATTTATGTAATGATAATAAGGATACTAAAGAAATGATATCAGGATATTCATTAAAAAAACTTTTAGAGATGATTAATGACTCTAAATTTATCCAATGTCACAAAAGTTATATATTAAATACAAATTATATAGAAAAAATAGACAAGGCAAATAATTTAATATATTTAAGAAATAATATGGGAACTATTCCTATAGGAAAGAAGTTTTTAGATGGAGTATATTAAACTAATTTCACAAACACTACTTGATAGTAGTGCTATGTTCTTATTATGTAATTATCTATCTAACAAAAGAATAGAAAAATCTAATAAAAACTTATCTTGGATTATATTTATTAATCTAGTGTATATATTTTCTAGATGGAGTGTATTAGTTACAGATAATTATATACAGCCAACGGTGGACTTTATAGGATTTGATATATTACCTGTTAACTCTTTATATGGAACATTTCTTTTATGTATATTTTTAATGATAGCAAATAGTATATATCTAAAGATGGAAAATAGCCAAGCATTTTTTTCAACTATAGCTTCTATTATAATATGGATTTTTATAAGAATACTTGCAGTAGTTCCATTTAAATTAATAAATGTTCAAAATATTAATATATATGAATATGGATATAGAATAGCTACATTACTTTTAATATTAATTTTTGTTTTGAAATTACCCTTATATAAATTTAAAGAGTATTTAAAGAATAACAGTTATATAACTAAATTAATACTACTAAATTCACTGATAGCATTATTAGTACTAGTTTGGAGCTTTAAATTTAATATAGATATTCTTATAAAAAATTTAGCTATAGTAGTAGTTGTGTTTTTTATGTTGTTAGTTATTAATATATGGTCAATAGTTTCTCAGCGAAATGTTATAAATCAGCAAAAACGTGTAGAGGTTATGGAACAATATATTCCTGTAATCGATGATTTAATGTCTGAAGTTAGGGCTAGGCAACATGAGTTTAATAACAAACTTTTAGCTATTTATAGTATATTAGAAACAGCAGATAGTTTAGATGATGCTAAGTTGAAAGTTGGAACATATAGTAAAGATGTATTGATGGATGATAGTATTAAGGAGTTATTTATATGTGACAATAAAGTTATCTCAGGGTTTATTTATTCTAAAATAAAGTTAGCCAACTTAAAAAATATAAACATCGAACTTAATATTTGTGCATCTCTAAAAAAGATATACACAGAAGAATATGAAATAGTAGAAATTTTAGGAATTCTTATTGATAATGCTATAGAAGCAAGTAAAAGTGGTGACACAATATTTATAAAAATGAATAAAATAGATGATAAACTTGAAGTTACTGTGTGTAATCCATACCCTCAACTTTCTAATACAGAGTTTATGGAATTATTTGAGAAAGGATATTCTACAAAAGATAGTGGAAGTAAACACAGAGGCTATGGTTTATACAATGTAAAGCTAATTACTGAAAAATGTAGAGGAAAAATTATATTTAAAAATACAAATATAGATAATATTAATTACTTAAATATAGGTGTTTTAATACCTTAAATAAATTCATAAACGGTGACTTTAGAGGAATGAAAAAATATTTATGCCTTTAAAGTCATTACTTATTTCTAAAGAATTGTAATAGCAATTTATTTATCATATACTACACTCATAACTTAAACATTAATAATAGGAGGACGAAAAAATTGTATTCGTTAATTAAACTAGAATGGAAAAAGGTAAAAAAGCCAGTAGTTTTAGCTACAATTCTGTTAACTATTTTTATAGGTGTTATGACTTGTACATTATATAAAAACTATTCGATAGAAGTTGATTTAGAGGCGTGGGAAATAGCAACAGAATTTATATCAATGTTATTTCCGCTTATAGTAGTTATACCAAGTTGTTGGACAATTTATTATGAAAGAAAGAATAAGTTTTTATTATACACTCTACCGAGGGTATCAAAGAAAAAGTACTTACTATCGAAGTGGATAGTTGTTGCATTAAGTTCGGCGACTATTATGTTTGTATCAATGTTTATTGGAGCATTAATTGCATTATATATAAAGCCAGAAATAGTGCCGTATATAGGAACTTATGATATGGTAACTAATGAACAGATACTTATTCAAGATATACATATATTAGGTAATTTATTTGTTAACCAACCACTTATGTATAGCTTTTTGATTAGTATTTGGAGAAGTTTAATAGCAATAATAATAGCAACTATGGGATTTGTACTATCTCTTTATATTGATAATATATTTATAATACTAACAGGTCCTTTCATTTATACTATTTTAGAGAACTTTATATTGTCAGTGCTTAGAGTACCACAATATAGGTTAGTAACATCTTTTGATCCAACTATAGTAGATGAAAAAATGATTACTGTATTTTCTATGATTGCAGGTCCTATGATAGCTATATTATTCATAGGCTTAATAGTTATTTTCAACTCGAAGATAAAAAAGAATTTGATATATAAGGTATAGGTATCATTATGAAAACATTAATAAAACTTGAGCTAAATAAATTAACTTCGAATAAACTTTTATTTTTGTTATTTGGGTTAACTATATTTAGCATGGATGAAAGAATTACTCAAACTTTATCATCGCAACAATTTATATTATATATTTTTACAGAGCACTACTATTTGACCTATCTTATGATGCCAATTTTCATGTTGTCAATATATAGCAGTCTGGGTGATGATATGGAGTATATTTTGATAAGAAGTACATCTTATTGGAATTATTTTAAAGGTAAATTAGCTGTATATGGAATATTTTCATTTGTATTTGTAATAGCTCAGTTTGTGGTGGCATTTATAATGTCAATAGGTCTAAGAAGTGATAATAGCTTTAATGTACCAAATAATCCAAGTTATGAATTATTTGAATACTATTCACAACATTTTAGCAGTGTAACACAAGCTATTTTTATAAATTGTATATATATGATAGCAGGATTATTTATAGTATCTATTGCATTCTTTACTATAAATAACTTCTTTAATAAAAAAGTTTCAACTAAAATTATAATAATAGCATACATTCTAATGATATTTGGTTTAAAGATTGATAAAGTAAATAACTTACCTATACTTTTTATTGATAATTATATAATTTTTCATAGAAACTTTAGCTATGACTTAAAATTATTTATAAATATATTAACTATGATAGCAGTATTTATAGTTGCTTGTATATTAAATAAAAAATATTGGAATAAAAAGTTAAAAATTAAAGATATAAGGAAAAATAAGATAAGTTATTATAAAAGACTTCTATTTTCAAGATATAATATAGTTATAATATGCAGTGTATTAATATTAATGTTTTTTTGGGGGATTTTAAAAGTCAATAGGTCTTTTGAATCAATGAACAATTATTTAGTAACTCTATTTGTAGGACATCCAGTAAATGATATTCGAATTATTGAATTCTTAGAAATGTTAGTTTTAAATACAACTCCAATATATATAATAGCTATATTTCTAGAACAAGAAAGTAGTGAGAGGAGTTTATTTGTAAATATAAGATTCGGGAAAGGAATAAAATGGATGAATTCTGTTTTAAAGACTTCAATGATATTTGTAGTTAGTTATGTATTATTAAATATAGTTATTCCGATTGTAATTGGTATTTTTAATAATATACCAATTACTTCTCAAGTAATACAATTAAGTACTAATATCTTCATAATTAAAGTTTTAGATTTAAGCTTACAGGTATTAGTATTAATCTTACTATATAGTTTAAGTAAAAACATAACCTTATCATTTTTAAGTTTATTATTATTAAATAGTTTATGTTTTTTACCTTTTAAGTGGTGTTTATACTTACCATTTGGAATGTCAAGCTTATCACGATTTAAATATATAATTGGAGATTATGGCTTAACATTGATCCCTGTAATTATAGAATTATCAGCGTTTATTTTGTTAAGCTTTATTTATATAGAAAAATTTGCGTATAAAAAAATATTAATTGATTAGAAAGGTTGAACACATTATGGAAACTGTAATAAAGTTAGACAGAATTTCAAAAGAATATGATGGAATAAATATTTTAAATAATATAAATATAGATATAAAAAAAGGTAGTACTGTAGGTATTGTAGGGGGAAATGGTAGCGGAAAATCTGTTTTATTTAAATTAATATGCGGATTTATTTCACCTGATAGTGGTGAAGTTTATATAAGGAATGAAAAATTAGGAGATAAAGTTGATTTTCCTGAAAATGTAGGTGTATTTATCAATGAACCTGGATATATAAGTATGTATAGTGGGATAGACAACTTAAAGTTTTTAGCAGAGATTAATAATAAGATTGACAATGATAAAATAATAAAAACTATGGAAAGGGTTGGATTAAATCCTAATAATAAAGTGAAGGTTGAAAATTACTCATTAGGTATGAAGCAGAAACTCGGCATAGCTCAGGCTATTATGGAAGACCAAGATATACTTATTTTAGATGAACCATTTAATGCTCTTGATTATAAAACATATCAAGATATAAAAGAGATAATAAAAGAGCTTCAAGCAGAAGGACGCACTATTCTTCTAACTAGTCATAATTTTGAAGATATAGAACAAATTTGTCATAATATATATGTTATTGATAATGGTAACTTAAAAATCATTGATGAAGAAAGTATAAATATATACAAAAAAAGATAAACACTAAAGACAATTAACCAAGTAAAAAGACAGATAACTGTAAAGTATCTGTCTTTTTGATTAAAATATACAATTTATATTAATTACTTGTTTGGTCTTTAGTATTTTCACCATCAGTAGAATTCAAGGTATCATTATTATTTGAATTATTTAAGTTTTCAGATGGATTTTCAACAGGAGTACTTGAAGTTGATGAAGAGTTAGGTTTAACATTTTCATCAACAGTAGAGTTTTGTTCTAATGAGTCAACAGAGCTATCTCCAGTAGAATCACTATTAGATTCTTCATTTGATGGAGGTGTCGCATTGTTATCGTCTACTTTATTAGAATCATTTCCATCAAATAATCCTGTGAACCAATTCCATATCTTAGCGAAGAAACCTTCAACTTCTTCACTTGAAGGTAAGTTTATAGCATCTTTATCAGTAGCATCTATGATAGCATTATCTCCTAATACGCTATCATCAGTAGAGCCTAGTATACCTAAATCTTTATCTTTACTTCCACCGAATAAACCAGAGAACCAATCTCCTATACTGCTAAACCAATTTTTTATAGAGTCAAAGAATCCTTGGTTAACACCTTCTCCAAGTTCATCTAATTTTTCATTAACAGTTTCTTTTATACCATTTAAAGTATCTTTCATTTTATTATAATCATAATCTTGTTTAGCTATTTTAGCCATTAAATCTTCTAATTGTTTTTGTTGTTCAGGTGTTAGTGTAACATTATAATTATTAGTTATATTATTTATAGTGTCAGCAATTTGAATTGTATCACTAGTATTGTTTTTAATTATTTCTGTTTTTATATCATTAACTATACCAGTTGCTTTATCAGCACCAATATCCTCGCCTAAGTCACCAGTTATTATTAATTCCTCAGATGCTAATTCTTTCTTTTCTTCTTCAAGAGGTTTTCCAGTAGAATCCTCAAATGCTTTCATTATTCCAGTTAAAGCTCCTGTACCACTAACTGGGAATGTACTTGCAACTACTACATCAGCATCTGTTAGACCTGCTGTAGATAATGTAGATGCAACCATTGAAGATGTTAACCATGTAAGGTTAGCAGTTTTTACATTTATACCGCTACCAGCTTTAGTTGGTTCAACATAAGCACAAGAGTAAGTTTTTTTTCCTAATTGTGCTTCGCTAGCAACACCTTCTAAGTATTTTCTTTCTTCTTGGTTGTTAACTTCTAGCACAACAACTTCATTTTCATTAACCCCAAAGTATTTTAAAATAGTAGCTCTTTGTTCGGGGCTATTGTTAACACCAATTGTTACAACTCTAGCACCATCTGCAAAAGCAAAGTTTATACTTCCCAGAACTAAAGTCCCACATATAGCTAATGAAGCTATTCTTTTTCTTAAACTCATAATCAATCTCCTTTATAACAAATCAAATTTGTAAATTGAACTATATAATATCACATATATACTGTTCACTTCTATAACCTTTTTGTTGTAAAAGTAATACAAGTCAAAAGCATATAAAATATATTATTCCTAATAAAATAAAAGCCTAATAAAATTAGGGAAGTTTGATATTTATAAAATTGAGTTTTAGCAAAAAAGAGTATTTCTATAAGTTTTATATGCAGATACCAGTCCCACTTACTGGAAATACTGCAGTTATTAATAGAGAGCTAACTTTCTTTTTAAATTTCATAATATTTCCTCCTAAAATTCCTACTTAAAATAATTATATTAATCATCTAAATAGATTTATGTAAAGATTTACTATAAAGTAAAAATACTCTGTGAATATAGTATTATATTTGAATAATCAATGCAATTACAAGATTGTAACTGTAATTACAATTTATTAATAAACCTTTACTAGATATATTAAATATTTATCTATTATATTATAAATTTTCAATTTTGTGGGACTTTTAAGAAAATCTTAAGAATTTAAGAGTATAACTATTACATAAAGTAATATGAATAATAGCTATAGATTATGGGGGAAAATATTAAGAAATTATATTTTATCAAAGAGGAGTAATTGTATGAGCGAATTTATAAACAATGGTGAATTTAGAAAGAATACTCTAAAAAATATCATAAAGAAATTACATAATGGAGCAAATGTTGAGGATGTAAAAAAAGAATTTGAAGATGTTTTTGCCAATGTGTCAGCCAGTGAAATAACTAATGTGGAAAATGAATTAGTAAAAGAAGGTATTAAAATAGAAGAAATACAAAGCCTTTGTGATGTTCATGCATCAGTATTTAAAGGTTCCATTGAGGAAATACATAGTGAAGGAAATGCACCGCAAGAAATATCAGGTCATCCCCTTAATACTATGTTTAGAGAAAATAGAAAAATAGAAAGTGTCATAGACAAGATAAATGAAAATATTTCTAAAATAGACAATGAAGAAAATTATAAAAATTTATTATCAGCAATAGATGATTTAAAAATAGTTAATATTCATTATGCTAAAAAAGAAAATTTAATGTTTCCGATGATGGAAAAATACGGAATAACAGCACCGCCTCAAGTTATGTGGGGGGTTGATGATGAAATAAAAGATAAAATAAAATCAATTAAAAAGATGCTAGAAGAAAAAAATAGTGATAAGAATGAAATTATAAGTGAAATAGGTCTAATGATAAGCAAAATTAATGAAATGATATTTAAAGAAGAAAATATAATGACACCAATGCTTATTGAAAGACTTAATGAAGAAGACTGGAAATTAATAATAGATGGAGGTGGTGATTTTGATACTATAGTTGAGGATAATGGAAAATATAGTGCAAAAATTGATACAACCAAAAAAGAAGAAAAAAGAGGAGAAGTAATAGATGGATTAGTTACATTGCCATCAGGAAACTTTACAGTACAAGAACTGACTTGTATGTTAAATACTCTTCCATTTGATATAACTTTTGTGGATAAGAATGATAAAGTAAAATATTTTTCAGAAGGCAAGGAAAGAACTTTTGCCAGAACAAGAGCTGTAATAGGTAGAAATGTATCAAATTGTCATCCACCTCAAAGTGTTCATATAGTTGAACAAATTGTGAAAGATTTCAAAGCTGGCAAAAAAGATAATGAAGATTTTTGGATTAAATTAGGAGACCAATTTGTATTAATTCGTTATTTTGCTGTACGTAATAGTGAAAAAGAATATTTAGGTGTTTTAGAAGTTACTCAAAATATTAAACCTATACAAGAAATCAAAGGCGAAAAACGCTTAATGTCATAATTAATCAAATGAAAATGCCCTGTCCATAAGATAAGGGCCTTTTTATATATAAAAAGGAATTGAAATTATTTAGTCATAATATATTAATTAGAAGAGCTCTTGTATAAAAAAATTTATATGAAAATTAGAAATACATGGGAAGGTGATTGAAAAATAATGAAATGTATTATACTATAGAAAGGAAATATAATAATATTTTTATAATATTACTTTACATATTGAAAGGAGAATGACAATGTCACAAGAATTAGTAAAAGAAAGAGTATTAAAATATTTAATAGAGGATTTATATGTACCTCAAGACATGATAGATACAAATGTAGCTTTAAGTGAATTTGAAGAAGGTGCAGAAGGTGTTTTAGATATAGTTGTAAATGTTCAAGATAAAAAAGGATATTTTGCACCAGTATTAATAGTAAGATGTACAGATGATGATGTGGTTTTAGAAGGAGATACTTTACAAAAAGAAATCGAGTTTTTAGAATATGTTGATAATATAACAATGGCTGGAAGAATGGTATTAACAAATGGAGATCAAATGATGTATGCAGATTGGACAGGGGAAGAATACGATACAGAAGCATCTCTACCTACATATGAGCAAATGGAAAGAGAATTCTTCGAAGCTGAAGCAATGATAGAAGAACATGAACATCATCACCATGATGGATGTGGATGTGGTCATGACCATAACCATGATGAACATGATGGATGTGGTTGTGGGGACGACTGCGGTTGTAAATAAATTATATAAAGCCCATTAGACATAATAATTAGATTACTCATAATAAAAAATAGTTTTGTAATATTTTTTTATTAATTGTAGAATAAGATATATTTTTAAAGTTTATAAAAAACATTAACTTAAAAATAAAGGTTTTTAGGTTAATGAGTAGAATATTTATGAAATAGAAAATATACAATGAACATGCATTTTTTCAGAAGGTGTAACATATTATAATTGATATAAATATATAAATATGTTTTACCATTTTTTAATGAACAATATGTATAAAGAAGGGGTTAGATTATATGGGGGCTAAAAAAGAGCATACTTATGAAAATTATATTTTTGGAGATTCATCATCTGCATCAAATGCTATGAAAATGTATCTTAAGGAAATTGAAGAGTACAAAATGTTAACTGCTAGTGAGGAAATAGAGTTAGCTAAAGAAATTGACAATTCTATTCCTGAAGCAAAAGAAAAATTTATTAATGCCAATTACAGATTAGTTGTCAGCATTGCAAAAAAATATAGAAAAGAAAATGTTGATATGCTAGATTTAATTCAAGCGGGAAATATTGGTTTAATAAAAGCAGTTGAAAAATATGACTACAAAAAAGGCTTTAAATTTAGTACCTATGCAACTTGGTGGATAAAACAAAGTATAACAAGATATATTGATGATTGTGAAAATACTATAAGAATACCTGTACATCTTCATCAAAGAATAAACTTTATAAAGAGAAAAAAACAAGAATTATCTAATGAATTGCAAAGGGAGCCATCATTAGATGAATTAGCAGAAGTATGTGATATGGAGCCTGATAAAATACTAGAGATTTTAAAAAGAGATAAAAATGTTGTATCTCTAGATACTCCTATTAAAGAAGATGAGGATAGCTCGCTTGTAGAGTTTATACCATCAGATGCTAATTTAGACGATGTGGTAATTCATGAAGTAGAACAAAAAAATCTTAGAGAAAAAATAGATGAACTTCTTACAGGGCTTAATGATCAAGAACAAAAAGTACTAAGAATGAGATTTGGATTAGATGATGATGATCCAAAGACCCTAGAAGAAATAGGAAAAGTATTTGGAGTTACAAGGGAAAGAATTAGACAAATAGAAGCAAAAGCTATTAGGAAGTTGAGACACCCTAGTAGACTTAAACAATTGAAAAATTTCTATTAAAAATAGTACTAAATAGGTGATTATATTTTTAATCACCTTTTTTAGTGTAAGTAATCAAAAACAATATGTAATTTTAAAAATTATAATCGATAACTTATATAAAGGTAATTAAATTTTTTTTGATAAAATATATAACTGCATGGCTGACTTTCTTATTAAAAAATTGAGGTAGAAATCGTTTTCCGAATTCTTATCAATATCATAAAGTTTGGTAACATCCATACCAAGTAAGAGATTTAATTTATTTATACGGTTAAATTGAATACAAACCTTTAATAAGAAATAAACTAAACTTAATGAAAGCAAAGAAAAAATAATAATAATCGTTCCATTCATAAAAAAGTTTCCCCCTTTGAAATCCTTTATTAAGAAAATTGTACTACACTTATTCCTAACTTTCATCATAAAAAATATTACATTAAAAGTTAAATTATTTATAAAAATGACAAGAATTCTAATAAATATACAAATTATAATGAAATTTATCATTTAAATATTCAAAAATATATATAATTTATAGTTGTTGTAGTTCTTGTATTTCATAATGTGTGGTTTATTTTCAGCAAATATTATTTCATCAAATGTGTCAGCTCTATGTAAAGAAGTTAGTCATGTATTTGAGATAATAGCACTTGCTACCATAGGACTTAGAGTTAATATAAAAGAATTGATAAAACAAGGTAAAAAAGTATCTTTATACAGCTTGTTTGTAGGACTTACACAAATAGTATCATCAATAATTTTTATAAAGATATTATTATAATATTATAAATTTAATATAAAAGGTATATTTAATCCAGATGATATGTATAAAATTCTCTGGATTATTTTTATGCTATAATTAACTATAAATAAAATATAATATAAATAAAAAATATAAGAAAAGCTAAATAGGGGTGAATAGCAATGAATTTTCGAAAGAGAATAAAAAGTGCTAAGAGAATTGTTATTAAAGTGGGGTCATCCATGGTAACGTATAAAAATGGTCATATTAATTTGGAGAGAATTGATAATTTATCAAGGGCAATATCAGACATGGTTAATAGTGGAAAAGAGGTTGTCTTAGTATCATCTGGAGCTGTATCTGCTGGATTTGGAAAATTAAGATTAAAAGAAAAACCAGATAATATAAGGGAAACACAAGCTTTATCTGCCATTGGACAATGTGAATTAATGCATATTTATAGTAAGTTTTTTGGAGAATATTCTCATATAGTAGGGCAAATTTTACTTACTAGAGATGTTCTAGAGGATGAACATCTAAAAGAAAATGTATGTAATACCTTTGAATTACTTTTAAAAAAAGGAGTAATTCCAATTGTAAATGAAAATGATTCTGTATCCATTGATGAGCTAGAAAATATAGCTAAATTAGGGGATAATGATAATTTATCAGCGCTAGTATCATCTTTAATTAATGCAGATTTACTAATTATTTTATCTGATATAGAGGGATTTTATGATTGTGATCCTAGAAAGAATAAAAATGCAATAATGATAAAAGAAATTAGAGAATTTACAGAAGAAATGGAAAAATACGCAGGAAAAGCTGGTTCAGATTTTGGAACAGGAGGTATGGCAACAAAATTAAAAGCGGCAAAAACTGCTACATCTGTTGGAGTAGATGTTATTTTAGCTAGTGGCAAAAACCCATGTATAATTAGAAATATACTAAGAGGTGAAGATGTAGGGTCATTGTTTGTTGCAAATAAATAGGGGGAAAGATAAGTATGGAAAATTTAATATTAATGGGTGAAAATGCAAAAAAAGCTGCATATGATTTGAGTATACTTTCTACAAAAACAAAAAATAATGCATTGGCATTAATGGCAAAAGAGTTATTAGACTCAAAAGAAGAAATAATAAGAGCAAATAAAATTGATATGCAAGAGGCAAAAAATAAAAATGTGTCAGAAACTTTACTTGATAGACTATATTTAAATGATAAAAGAGTAGAAGATATGGCAACTGGACTTTTGGAAATAGTAAAACTTCCAGATCCAGTTGGAGAGATTATTAGTATGTGGAAAAGGCCAAATAATTTGCAAATTGGACAAAAGAGAGTACCTATAGGTGTAATAGGGATAATTTATGAATCAAGACCTAATGTTACTTGTGATGCTGCTGGACTTTGTTTGAAAAGTGGCAATGCTACCATACTTAGAGGTGGAAGCGATGCAATAAATTCTAATAAAGCCATAGTTAAGGCTTTAAGAAATGGAATTGAAAAATCAGGTTTGCCTAAAGATGCTATTCAATTAGTAAGTGATACTGATAGAGAAGTTGCTCAGAAAATGATGAGATTAAATGAATATATAGATGTATTAATTCCTAGGGGAGGAGAAAATCTTATTAAATCTGTAGTTAAAAATGCAACTATACCAGTTATAGAAACAGGTACAGGAAATTGTCATATTTATGTGGATGAAAGTGCTGATTTTAATATGGCTATTGATATAGTATTAAATGCCAAAACTCAACGACCAGGAGTATGCAATGCAGCAGAAAAATTACTTATACATGAAAATATCTCTAAAGAGTTTTTACCTAAGGTAGTAAAAACATTAAGAGAAAAGAATGTGGAAATTAGGGGAGATGAAAAATCAAAGGAAGTAGTAGATGATATAATCTTAGCTAAAGATGAAGAATGGGATAAAGAATATTTAGATTATATTATTGCTGTTAAAATTGTGGAAAATGTAGATGAAGCTATAAAACATATAAATAATCATGGTACAAAGCATTCAGAAGCTATAATTACGGAAAGTTATAAAAACAGTCAAAAATTCTTAGAAAGAGTAGATGCAGCAGCAGTTTATGTAAATGCTTCAACTAGATTTACAGATGGAAGTGAATTTGGATTTGGTGCAGAAATAGGAATAAGTACACAAAAACTTCATGCAAGAGGACCTATGGGCCTAAAAGAATTGACTTCAACAAAATATATAATCTATGGAAATGGTCAAATAAGATAATGAAAAATGGCTAAAAGCTTCCTATAAACTTTTAGCCATTTTTTTACTTTTAATAATAAAAAAATATAAAAAGATAATATAACAAAATTGTAAGATAAATAACCTTCATATTGGTCAACCTTACGAAAATGTAAAGGTAATTTAAAAATTATTATTGTATACTTAGGTTATAAAAAAGAATGTGAGGTAATGAGTATGAAAGTTTTAATATTTACAGGAGCTTTTGGTATGGGTCATTACTCTGTGGCTAAAGCAGTTAAAGAAGAAATATTAAAAGATAACCCTTGTGCAACTGTAATCATTATTGATATGATAGAATATATATTTCCTAAAATTAGTAAATTAATATATGGTACCTTTAATTTTATGGTTAGAAAATTTTCTTTTATTTATAATTTTTTTAATAAAATTATATCAAGAAGGACTAGTACACCCCTTAAGAAATCCGTAATAAAAAAACTAGATTTGTTATTTGAAGATAATGATATAGATATGATTATTTCTACTTTTCCTGTTTGTTCTCAGTATATTTCTATGTATAAAAAAATGAAAAATTACCATACTCCTTTGTATACTTATATAACAGATTTGGGCGTAAATGAAGAATGGATATGTGAGAAAACAGATATGTACTTTGTAGGAAGTGAAAAAACAAAAAAATTCTTAATAGATAAAAATTTACCCAAAGAAAAGATAATAGTAAGTGGAATTCCTGTAAAACAAGACTTTAAAGAAAAAAATGTAATTAAACAATTAAACAAGAAAAAAGAAATACTAGTTATGGGAGGTGGCTTAGGTTTATTACCTTGCTCCATAGATTTATTAAAAGAAATATCAAAAGAAGAAGATATAAAAATAACTTTTATAGCAGGTAAAAATAAAATACTGCTAGAAGAAATAAAAAAAGAGTGCCCTAAGATAAATGTTTTAGGATATACAGATAAAATAAGTGAATACATGAGAAAATCAGATTTAATTATAACAAAAGCTGGAGGAATAACATTATTTGAGGCTATTTTTAGTGAAATACCAATATATGTTATAAAACCTTTTTTATATCAAGAAATTGAAAATGCTAAATATATTGAAGATACGGGCATTGGTAAGGTGATTTGGCATAATGGAACAGATATTTATGAAGATGTAACATCTTTAATAAAAAATGAATTGCTTTTGGAAGTTATAAAAACAAATATGAGAAATGAAAAATCCAAATTAGAAAATGTATCACCGCTGAATTATTATAATGGAGGTGAAGCACTATGCTATTAAAAATTTTAATTATATTAATAATAATCTTACTTTCTTATAGTATTGTGCCTACTTATTTTTATAAAGTAAAATATAGATTAGTAGAAAAAAGAAAATCAAAAGAAAAAGTTCTTTATTTAACTTTTGATGATGGGCCTGATGAAAAATATACAGCAAAACTTTTGGATTTATTAAAAAAACATAATATAAAAGCTACTTTTTTTGTTGTAGCCAGCTTTGCAAGAAATAACCCACAAATTATAGATAGAATGAAAAAAGAAAATCATTGTATAGGACTTCACTCCTTTGAACATAAAAATGCTTTATTTCAAAGCAGAGGTTATACAAAATATGATTTTGAAGAAAGCATAAAAATAATGAATGATTTGGGAGTAAATTTTAAATTTTATAGGCCACCTTGGGGTCATTGTAATATATTTACAAGTAGGGAAATTAAAAAACATAATTTAAAGAAAGTATTGTGGGATGTGATGGCACAAGATTGGCAAGGTAATACAACTGTTGAAGCTATTACAGATAAATTATTATTGAGAAGTAAAGAAAATAGTATAATTTGTCTTCATGATGGTAGAGGTGAAAATGAAGCTCCATCAAGGACTATAAAAGCTTTGCAAAAGGCCATACCTATTTGGAAAATTAATGGTTATAAATTTGCCACAATGGAGGATTATTATGAAGAAAAAAGTATCACCTAAAATTATATTAAAAAATGGTGGTTTATTTATGGGGTTAATTATTTTAACTCTTTATATTATATTAAAAAATAATAATATGGAAGATATAATAAAATCCATATCTTCTGTTGATATAAATTATATTATAATAGCCATAGTTTGTAGTTTTATGTTTGTAATTTGTGAAGGTATAAACATAGGTAGAAATTTAAATCTTATGGAATATGAAATTGGAATTTTTACATCTATAAAATATGCATTAGTGGGAATGTTCTTTAGTTCTGTAACACCTTCTGCATCAGGAGGTCAACCTATGCAAATTTATTATATGCATAAAGATGGAATATCAATTTCTCATTCATCTTTGGCACTTCTTATGGATTTGGCCAGCTTTCAATTTGTAACAGTAACTATGGCCATAATAGGTTATATAAGGGCTCATGGTGTATTAGCAAATGCCCTTGGTAATATAAAGTATTTTGTTGTTCTTGGAATAATTTTAAATACATTGGTATTAATATTTATATTAACGGCAATTTTTTCAAAAAGATTTATAACAAAAGTAATTGAATTAGTATGCTTATTTTTAACAAAAATAAAATATAAAAAAGTGGAAAATTTTAAAAAGATGGCTACATGCCAAGTTAACGAATATAAAGAAAGTGCCACATATTTTAAAGAAAATAAATCTACTGTAATTAAAGTTTTACTAACTACTACTGTTCAAATAACTTGTCTTCATAGTATTCCTTTTTGGATATATAAAGGATTTGATTTAAGTGGATATTCTTTAATTACTGTAACCTTAATGCAAGCAGTTTTATTTATAAGTGTATCAGCACTTCCTCTTCCAGGAGCTGTTGGAGTTAGTGAAAGTGGATTTATGATAATATATAAAACTTTGTTTCCAGCCAATATATTATCATCAGCCATGCTTATAAGTAGAGGTATAAGTTTTTATTTATTAATCTTAGTAAGTGGATTAATAATATCCATAACTTATCTTAGAAATTTAGATGGTAAGCATTATATTAAAGTGGCTAGAAAAAGAAGAGGTGGAAATTTTGATTTATAATATATTAGTTGTGGAAGATGATGAGGATATAATAAAATTATTAAAAATATATTTAGAAGGCGATGATTATAGAGTTATAAGTGCTGAAAATGGAATTGATGCATTGAAAATTATTGAAAATATAAAAGTTGATTTAGTAGTTATGGATATTATGATGCCTAAAATGGATGGATATGAGTTAACAAAGAAAATAAGAGAAAAATACACAATTCCAATTATAATTTTATCGGCAAAAAACAAAGATAGTGATAAGATTTATGGATTAAATTTAGGTGCAGATGATTATATAACAAAGCCTTTTAACCCTTTGGAGATTATTGCTAGAGTAAATTCTAATTTACGAAGATTTTATCATCTAAATAATCAAAATAATAATACTTTAAAAGAAGAGGAAACTAAACTTGTTGTAGGTGATTTAGTCTTGGATAAGCAAAAACTTTCTTTATTCAAAAGAGGAGAAGAAATTATTATAACACCTACAGAATATAAAATTTTAAGTCTTTTTATGAAAAATCCAGGGAAAATTTTTACAAAGTTACAGATGAGTGAGGCTATTAATGGAGATTATCTTGAAGGCGATAATAATACTATGATGGTTCATATATCTAGACTTCGTGAAAAGATAGAAGATGATTCGAAAAAACCTGAGTACATCAAAACTGTAAGGGGGATTGGCTATAAAATTGAGAAAAAATAAAAAAAGATTTTATACTATTTTAATTGAAAATTATATAGCATTTACATTAGTTATAATATTATCCATAATATGTATATCAAGTTTAAGCTCATATAGAATAAGAAAAATTTTAAGTGAGCCAAGAGTAAAGGAATTATCAGATTATGCAAGTATTATATCTGAAAATGAAATTAATGATTTAGACGAAAATCATATAAATAAGCTTGTAGGTCGTCATGGCTCCATACAAATTTTAAATAAAAATAATAAAATTATATTTGAAAGTAAAAATAAAATCGGAAAAAGAGTATTTACGAAAAAAGAAGTAAGCTATATACCGAATTATTATGATGATCCTTATATAGATATTCAAAGATATGTAAATGATAATAATGAAAAAAATATATCTGTATCTATAACTTATTATGGAGATGAAGATAATATCCAAAATAAAATTTATGTGATGGATGAAAATTTGAATTTAATTTACTCAAATACATCAGATAAAATAAAATCTTTTACAGATATGGAATTTAAATATTTATGTGGTATTTATCCTAAAGGATATGAAATAAGAAAATATAAATTTTATAACAAAAATAATGAACCAATGACACTTTTGATATACAGACCTTCCATAAGTAGTAAAATAATTAAGAAAATTGACTATACAAATATATTGTCATTTTTAGGATTTATATTAATTTATATTGTTTTGATAATTATATTTATTGTTTGGCTAAATTATAAAGTTAAAAAACCAATTAATATTTTAAATGAAGCTATAGTAGAGTTTAAAAATGGAAAACGCCAAAATTATTTAGAATATGATGGACCACAGGAATTTTGTGATATTTGTGATAGCTTTAATGATATGTCAAAGAAATTATATGATAGTGAACAAAAAAGGAAAAAGTTAGAAGAAGATAAACAACAAATGTTGGCAGATATTTCCCATGATTTGAAAACACCAATAACTGTTATTAAGGGATATTCAAAAGCTATTTGCGATAATTTAGTTGATGAAGACGAAATAGACCAGTATTTAATGACAATAAACAGAAAAGCTGATGACTTAGATGAACTTATAAATACTTTCCATGAATATAGCAAAATGGATCATCCAAATTATAATTTTAAATTTGAAAAGACGGATATTTGTGAATTTACTAGAATTTATTTAGCACAAAAATATGAAGAACTTTATCTAAGTGGTGTTGAAATAGAAGTGGATATTCCAGAGGAAATTATTTATTGTAGTATTGATAAATTACAGATAAAAAGAGTATTTGATAATCTAGTTTCCAATGCGCAAAAGCATAATAAAAATCAAATCTCTATTTTATTTAGAGTTGAAAAATATGAAGATAAGGTCAAAATAAATATAGCGGATAATGGATATGGAATTCCGGAAGAAATAAAAAATGAAATTTTTGAGCCCTTTGTAGTGGGAGAAAAATCTCGTACAAAAAAAGGCTCTGGTTTGGGACTTGCCATAAGTAAAAAAATCATTGAAGCTCATAAAGGTAGTATAAAACTTGTTAAATCTAAAGAAAATTACAATACAGAGTTTGAAATTTTACTGATAAATGAATTAAAATAATATTAACGAAAAGGGAAACAGAAAGGGAGCTTTATATGAGTAGAAGAAGAGAATTAAAAATGAAAGATGTGGGACTTGAACACTTAGAGCAATATAATCAATTATTGAGATATGTTTTTCAAGTAACAGATAAAGAATTACAAGAAATTGGATGGGAAGAAAAAGAAATAATTAGGGCTAAATCACCAACTCTTGAACAAGCAGATGTGAAGGGTTGGTTTGATGGTGATAAATTAATATCACAAGTGGCAGTTTATCCTATGAAAGTACGTATTTTTAATAAAACTTATGACATGGGAGGTTTAACTGGAGTGGGGACTTATCCGGAGTATGCCAATCAAGGATTAATGCATAAGTTGCTTTATCAATCATTGAAAAATATGAAAGAAAAGAAACAAAGTATATCTTTTTTATATCCTTATTCCATACCTTACTATCGTAGAAAAGGTTGGGAAATAGTATCAGATAAAATTACATATGAAATAAAAGATTATCAACTACCTAAAAACAAACAAGTTTCAGGAGAAGTGGAGCGTGTAGATGTGGAAAGCGAAGAAGTAAAAAAAGCTTATAATCGCTTTGCTTATCAAACTCATGGAGCTTTAATAAGAGATGACTTGGCTTGGAATGAATATTGGCTTTGGGATAGTGATGATTTGATGGCTGCCATATATTATAATGATAAAAATGAACCTGATGGTTATGTTCTTTATTGGATTAAAGATGAAGTTTTTCATATTAAAGATATGATATTTATAAATGAAGAAGCTAGAACAGGACTTTGGAATTTTATAAGTGCTCATTTTTCTATGATAAATAAAGTTATAGGAGATACTTATACAGATGAGCCACTGGCATTTTTATTTGAAGATGCAGATATAAAAGAAAGTATTTCGCCTTATTTTATGGCAAGAATTGTTGATTTAGAAGAATTTATAAAACAATATCCTTTTAAAGCAGATACTATAAGAAGAGAGTGGATTTTCAAGATGGATGATCCTATTCTTTCATGGAATCAAGGTAACTTTAAACTTGTTATTGATAAAAATGGAAAAGGACAAATTACTATAACTTCACAAAAAACAGAAGACAAAATAGATATTCAAACTATGACAACCATGTTACTGGGATATAAACGTCCTGATTATTTATATAAAATAGGAAGAATTTCTTGTAGCAATGATACGGTGGACATGCTAGAAGATGCCATAGAACAACAAGCACCATATTTTTCAGATTATTTTTAAAAGTCATCAAGGAGGATAAATGAATAAGAAAAACATCTATGAAACAAAATCCATATCGGAATTAATAGTATTATTTTCTTTTCCAACTATATGTTCATTAGTGTTGGAATCATTGACTTCTATGGTGGATACTGCCTTTGCAGGGCATTTGAGAAATATAGGAGATAAAGCCTTAGCAGCCATGGGAATTATAAATCCCATATTGCTACTTTTAATTGCAGCTCAATTAATTTTTGGAGTATCTACAAGTATAGTTATATCCAAAAGACTTGGAGAAAATAATCAAGAAAAAATCAATAATACTTTTAAAGTGGGATTTTATGCTTGTTTTATATCAAGCTTTATCATATCTTTATTAATATTTTTATTTGAAAATAGTTTGTTAAGAATACTTGGAGCCAAAGGAGAAGTTTTTATCTTATCTAAGGAATTTTTAAATATAGCAGTTATATTTAATGTATTTAGTTCCATGGGATATATGTTACTTAATAATATTAGAGCCTTTGGTTATCCAAAAATAGAAGTTATGGTTGGTGTTTCAGCCACAATTATAAATATAGTATTTAATGTGATTTTTACTTTTGTACTAGACATGGGTATGAAAGGTATAGCTTTGTCCACATTAATAAGTGAAATTTATTATTTTTTATTTTCAACCATATTTTTAATTAGAAAAGGATTGTGGTTTAAAAAAGGCAAGGTGGATTTAAATGAAAGTAAGGAGATTTTAATTTCCATAGTGAAAATAGGATTTGTGCAATTTCTTATGCAGTCTCTAAATAGTATAAGTACTTTTATTATAAATAAAGTACTTATATTATATGGAAGTGTTTTATATGTGGGAGCTTGGTCCATATGCTCAAATATAAATATGATTATTTTATTACCGCTAATTGGTTTGACACAAGGAGTACAGTCCATAGTAGCTTACTTTCACAGCAAAGAAAATAAAACTAAAGAGAGAAAGGTTAAAAATAAAGTTCTTCAGTATAGTTTAATATATTCTATAAGTGTAATGCTGATAATATTTATTTTTGCATCAACTGTTTTGAAAATATTCACTAATGATAAAGGTTTGTTAGAGGTATCAAAACCCATAATTAAAATTGTGGTGGGAGGATTTCCTTTTTTAGGACTTTTATATGCAGTGATTACTTTTATGCAAGTTTCTGGCAAAGAAGATGATGCAACGAAATTGGAGTTAATGAGACAGGTTGTTTTATCTATTCCTTTAGTGATAATTTTTCCTAGGATTTTCTTAAAATATGATATTTTTAATATATCACCTCAACTGTCTGTATTTTTAGCAGTACCTTTATCTATTATTTTACTGCTAATTATTTATTTTAAAAAGATTAAAGAAGTTATAAAAGACTGAGAAAACTCAGTCTTTTTCTATTTTAATCCCAAATCTGAAAGCATATTAGAAATACCATAAGTTTCATCGTATTTATTATAATAGTTTTTGAAAACTTCTTCCACAGTAGAATTTTTGAAAACTTCAAATTCAATACCTTCATATTCACCAATAATAGATTTTAGATTGTTTTTATTTAAATAATTTATTAATCTTGAAATATAATCTTTGATATCTTGTTTTGAAGTTGTTTTTAGTTCATCTATACTTTCAGCTAAAATAGAAGCTGAGTTATTTATGTCTTCTGTTGAAATATTTTCGCTTAGTAAATCTTTTATTTTTTCTAAGTTTTCAGGTGTTATATCCATATCATCTATGTTTTCAATATCTAAAACTTCTTGAATTTTATCTAGAATCATGGCATCATTCCATGCATATTTATTCATATTTTGTCTCCTTTTTTATTTTTAGGCTATGTTAGCTATCTTCGTGATAAATATGACATAAAAACAACCACACCTTAGAATTTTCAATATATTGAATTCTAATATGTGGTTGATTATATAACTTACTATAAATTGTTCGTAATATATTAATATTGTCTATTAAGCTACTTCTATAAATTATAACTTTTACCAAAACCAACCTCCATATCCTATTTCAAGATGTAATATGAAAAACAAAGTTGGTAATAACAACATACTTATAATACTACAAATATAGCACATTTTCGTAAATTTATTTTCTTTATACTTCCTCTTAGTATAATCAAATAGCACTATGAAAGGTATTGTACTTAGCACTATTCTTAACAGAAATCCCAATTGTAAAAGATATTCATCATTAAGTTTTATACCATCTAGTAGTATTAATGGCAATGCCCAGCTAAACCATACTATTATGTTAGAAAATATAATTGCTGAAACATACTTTCGTATATATATCCTTTTTTCTTGTTTCATCGCATCACCTTTCTTCATAATCAACACTATTATAGTGTTTTACTTATAAGTCACAATATATGACAATTGCGATTTAGTTTATATTATATCATTTTCAACACTTATTTAAAACATAGCCTAATTTTATAAAAGGCTATGTTAAACTATTTATATCTATATATACCTATAGTTTTATATCTATCTCCTTCTAATACTTCACTAGCTCCATAATATATGCTATAATCTTCTTCATTTATTTCAACTATAGCATCTCCCTCTTTAAAATATGGAACTTCAAATATGTGATATTGAATATCTCTCATTATTCTTCTTGCATCAATAAGTGCGATTATATCTCTATATTCTAATCCATATGAACACAATTCTTCAATTCTATTTAAATCATTTTTAAACGCTTGATTTTTTACTGAATTAGATATGTATCTTATAGTATTTACAATTCCATATAAATCATTATTATCATAAGCATCCCATCGATTATTTGCCTTATCGAATAATTCTTTATATCTATCATCAAAAATAACTTGGTTCAATGCAGTATAACAGTCTCCAAATTTAAGAACTTGCTCTTGATTTAAGTTAAAGAATATATCAGTTCTTAAATCATATCGTTCTTCATCTGACATAGTAGGTTTATTTTTTTCTACTGATTCTATTATATTTATCAATTCTTGTTCTTCGCTTTCTTTTGAATAAATATCATTAGAAATAATTTGATTAATATTATTAGTATCAATTAAATTCTCATTTTTATTAATATCCAAAGTTATATCTTCTTTTGAATTACTGCACCCTGTTAAAAATAATGATATAGCAATTAAAAATAAACTTAACCTAATTACTTTTACCATATAAAATTTCCCCTTTTTATTTATAATTAATTCTCAATATATAATAATTACGAACTTAATTATATTATATAAAGTATTCAATTGTTTTCCAATTATAAAATGGTTTCATTAATTTGAAGTAAAGTTCCTTACTTTATGTTAATTCAATGAATCTATTTCTAATAGTGGCTCTAGTTACATATGTATCCTTAGTAGCTACATTCACTAGCATATCTTTAATTCGGTCATTCTTTTTATTCTTCTTACTTAGTTGTAGAAATTTAAACCAAGCCAAATAATTATTGATATATTTTGTGGATACACCATTAAAAGTCATTAACCATCTCTTAAAGCTACTGTGAAGAGCATTTATATGCTGTAAATGATAAACACTATCTATCATTGATTTTCCTCTAGGAACTTGCTTTAACTCTATGTTCAACTTATCCTTTATTCCCATATATGATTTATGTGAATCTACACAAAAAGTAGCATCTTCACATATTTTATTGTCAAAGAAGTTAACTATTTGATTTGTTGTAATTCTACCATTACAAACAGCACCCATAAGGATATTTCCTTTTCTATCAATTGCTGTCTCTATACAAAAAAATACAGGAATTAGTAATTAATACTATCTCCTGTATTTATAATTTTCTATTTTTCTTTTACTTTTACCTTGTTTTTATTTTTCCATGTCCATGGCGTAAATAAAATTATCATTGGTATTAATTCCAATCTTCCTGCCAACATGTCAAACATAAACACACACTTAGAAAAAGCATTAAATATTCCAAAGTTTTCCATAGGTCCTGCTCCATCAAGTCCCGGCCCTATATTATTAAGTGTTGCTGAAACTGCCGTAAAGCTTGTCTCAAAACTTCCATTTTCTAAAGATATTAAAAGCAGAGAAACTGCAAATATTAATACATATAAAACAAGATACACATTTACAGAACGAAGCACTTCATTTCCTACTTTTTTATCTTCTAGACGAATAACTTGTATTCTCTTTGGATGTACAAAAGAAGAAATTTCATTTCTTAAATTTTTCCATGAAATTAAAATTCTCGATACTTTAATTCCACCACCTGTACTTCCGGCACAACCACCTATAAACATTAAAATTACTATAATAGTTTTTGATAATGCAGGCCAAGTATTAAAGTCCACCGTTGAAAATCCCGTTGTGGTGATAATTGAAGCAACTTGGAAAAATGCCTGTTGAAGGGCAACCCAAATAGAAGAAAACGAATCCTTTATATTAAATCCTATTACTATAGTCGATATAAAAATAATTCCTAAGTAAGTGCGTAATTCTTCACTTTTTAAGGCTTCCTTTGGCTTTTTAATAAGGAATAAGAAATAAATTGCAAAGTTTACACCAAATAAAACCATAAATATAGCCACTACATTTTGTATGTACATACTATATTCTGCCATACTTGAATTTTTGATACCAAAACCTCCAGTCCCTGCAGTTGCAAAGGCAGTAGTTACAGCATCAAATAAACTCATTCCTCCAAGCAGTAATAAAACAAACTCTATAAATGTTAAAGCTGCATAAATTGCATATAAAATTTTTGCTGTAGAACGAAGACGAGGCACTAATTTACCAACACTTGGTCCTGGACTTTCTGCACGTAGAATATGCATATTATTCCCTCCAGCAAGAGGTAAGATACTAAGCATAAATACAAGCACTCCCATTCCACCTATCCAGTGTGTAAAACTTCTCCAAAATAATAAACATTTTGATAAACTTTCCACATCAGATAAAATTGTAGCACCAGTAGTTGTATATCCTGATATTGTTTCAAATAATGCATTGAAAACATTAGGAATTTCACCACTTATTATAAATGGAAGTGCTCCAGATATACTAAATACTATCCAACCAAGAGCTACGGCAATAAATCCTTCTTTTGCATAAAAAGATCTATTTTTAGGTTTCTTTCGTGTGCATATCATACCTATGATAATACTAATTACGGAAGAAATTAAAAATGCAAATCCACTTCGCTCCCCATATGACATGGCAACTATGCAAGGTACTAATAAAAATGCACCCTGAAAATTAAGCAGACAACCTATAATATATATAATAAATCCAAAATTCATATCCTAACTCCTTAATATATCACTTAAATCATGTAATCCCACATTTGTTGTGACAATTATTACATGGTCACCTTTTTTAATACAATCTTGACCCTTTGGAGTAATAACTTTTCCTTTTCTATTAATGCAACAAATTATTAAATTGTCTTTTAAATTAAGTTTTTCAAGGGGTATTCCTACAAGTTTTGAGCCCTCATTTACGCAAAACTCTAAAGCTTCTGCCTTGTCTTTTTTGATTTTATATAAAGTTTCCACATTACTTCCAATAGAGTTGTTCATAGCTCTTACATATTGAAGAATGTAATGTAGTGTAATATATTTTGGATAAATAATACTTCCTAAATTTAAATTATCTAAAACTTCATCAAAGGCTATTCTATTTACCTTTGTAATAATTTTTCCATTCATTTTGCTATCTGCATATAAAGATAATAAAACATTTTGTTCATCAATTCCTGTAAGTGAAGCAAAAGATTCAGCCTCTGTAATACCTTCTTCTATTAATAAGTCTTTATCTGTACCGTCTCCATTTATTATCATAGCTTCTGGTAATAATTCAGATAATTCTTCGCAACGTTTTAAATCTTTTTCTATCATTGTTATGCTAATTCCATATTTGCTTAAGTTGTCAGCTAAATAATAAGCTATATCAGCTCCACCAACTATCATGGAATTTTTAACTGGATTGTTCATCATACCAATTTTCACAAAAAACTCTGTGGCTTTTTTATGTGGTGCAATTATAGATATTTTGTCTCCTTCTGCTAAGACAAATTCACCATTTGGAATAATAACTTCTTCTCCACGCTCTACCATACATACTAATATGTCACATTTTAATTTACTTTCTATTTCTGGAAGCCTCATATTATGTAAAACAGAACCTTTGTTAATTTTAAAAGTTAATAACTCCACTTTACCTTTGTTAAATGTGTTGATATCAATAACCGATGGGAAACGAAGTATACGAGTCATCTCACGTGCTGCTTCGTATTCTGGGTTAATTGCCATTGAAAGTCCTAACTCTTCTTTTATAAATCCAATTTCCCTGTTGTAAATTGGGTTACGAACTTTTGCTATTGTTTTGCAATTACCTGCTTTTCTAGCAATTAAACAGCATAATAAGTTTAGTTCATCTGATCCAGTAACTGCAATCAATAAATGCGCTTTTTCTATACCTGCGGCCTTTTGTATTGTATAACTGGCACCATTTCCAGTTACCCCCATAACATCATAGCTATTGGAAAATTCCTCTACAACTTGGTCATTAATATCAATAATTGATATATCATGACCTTCTTGAGAAAGTTGACCTGCTAAAGTGGATCCAACTTTCCCACAACCAACAATAATTATATTCATAACATCCTCCGGTCTATTATTATGATATTGTATAATATTTTCTTTCCTTTGAGTATGATTATTTAAAAATTTTATAATGCAAAACATAGAAAATTCATTATTTATATAAATTATTCTAAATATTTTATTTTATGAAAAAAGAAAATCAAGAAAATTTCACTAAATCCAAGGAAATTCTCTTGATTTTTTGCTTTGAATTATCTGCTATTAAAGAATACTCTTATATTTAGCAAATTTCTCATATATTATATTTATGCCTATATTGTAGTACACATTTTTGAAGTTATCAATAGACAAATCTCCTAAAAAATCCATAAATAACAAAATACACTGCATAAAGCGCCACCTAAAAACAACTTCATGGCACTATTTTTATTTTCCCTCAAAGTTTTTATTCCCCACATAAATTCCATTATCGTAAGTGCTAACAAAGCATAGGGAATAGTCCTTGGCAAAAATCCCCAAACCTGCAAAGATGTTAATATAAAAGCTACAACTCCTAGTACAAATGTTATTTTATTCAACATTTCAATTCCCCCTTAGTTTGTATCAATTAGTATAACTATTATCTTTTAATTTGTTTCTTCTGGTAGTTTCTTTATAAAACTAAATACAAATGGTGAACTTGTTAAAAATGTAAATACATCAGAGAGTGGAAATTAAAAACTAACCACCCTCAAAATATAAGGGTGGTCAATTTAATTTATCATAAGATATACTATTTATTTACTTTTGATAGGAACTTTTCCATATTATCTCTTAAAAAATCATCTATATCGTCTTTGTTGCTGTCAAATCCCCAGTGATCTTCTAAAACTCTTATTGTTCTATAAGTTAGTCCCACATCTTGTTTTAGTGCATAATCGCAAAGGTCGTATAGCCAACATTCTATAACATTTTCTTCCCAAAGATTATTTTTTTTGATATAGTTATCTAATTTAATTTTATAACTTAATAAAGTAAGTCTATCTATTGTTATATTTTTTAATCCCACATTAAATTTACTTCCTATTGTCATAAGTTCTCCCCCTTAAGATTTTTCCCAATTAAATTATAATACACCTGCTTCTTATTTGTCAGTATAAACGATTTTTCCTTCAGAAATAGTGTATTTTACTTTTCCTGTCAATTCTTCATTTATAAAAGGAGAGTTACTTGATTTTGAATCAAAATCCTTTACTACCCATTTTTCATTTTCATCAAATATTACAATATCAGCCATAGCACCTTCTTCAATATATCCCCTATTTAATTTGTAAAGGGCAGCTGGGTTTATTGTCATCTTTTCTAAAACTTCCATTAAAGTGAAATTTTCCTTCTTAACTAAGGAAGTTATACTAAGAGCTAAAGATGTCTCCAAACCTATGATACCACTAGGACTCAGCTCAAATGACTTGTTTTTTTCTTCTATCGTATGGGGAGCATGGTCTGTGGCAATTATTTCTATGGTATTGTCTTTTAAACCTGCTATTATTTTGGCTTTGTCTTCTTCACTTCTAAGAGGTGGATTCATTTTTGCAAGAGTTTTGTGTTTTAGTACATCTTTTTCACTTAAAGTAAAATGATGTGGTGATGCTTCTGCATAAACTTTTGCTCCTAGAGATTTGGCAAATCTCACTGTATCAACAGCAACTCCTGA
>USRS01000014.1 GCA_900557165.1 uncultured Clostridium sp. | reverse complement strand
GGGTTTAGTATTAGATGAAGACAGTGCATTAGATGATGAAGATATTTGTTTTATGGTAAATTATTTAGTTGGTGAAGTAACTTTAAATATTTTAAATGAAAATTATGAAGGTACAATAACATTGACTATAAAAAATAAAAAAATAAATAGATCTATAAGTAAGAATATAACAATTTTAAAAGATGAAATAATAGACATTATACCAAGTAAACCAGGTACGGTTTTAACACTTGATGCAAAGAGAGGAAGTTATAATTCTATTAAAGTAAATTGGAATAAGGTTGAAGATGCAGATGGTTATGAAATATATACTTCTACAAGCAATGATGGAAAATATACTTTAAAATCAACTATAGTAGATAATAATACAACAAATATTAAAATTTCAGGACTAAATACAAGTACAACTTATTACTGTAAAATAAGATCATATAAAATTAATAAAAATGAAAAAATATATGGTGATTATTCAGCGGTAGTTTCAGCAAAACCAACTTTATTAAAACCAACAGTAAAAACAGAAGTTTCCTCATATAATAGTAATCGTATTTCTTGGAATGAAATTTCAGGAGCAAGTGGATATGCAGTATATGCATCTACATCAAAAGATGGAACATATACTTTGAAAAAAACAATATCCGGAAAAAGTAATGTTAGTTACTTAGATAAAAATTTAAATACAAATACAACCTATTACTATAAAGTGAGAGCTTATAGAACAGTTGGAAGCAAAAAGGTTTATAGTAGTTATTCTTCTATAGTATCAGTTAAACCAGTATTATCTAAAATTTCTTTAGCTGTAAGTTCAACTAAAAAGAAAGCTACTTTAAAGTGGAATAAGATTTTGGGATCAAGTGGATATGAAGTATACTCATCTACAACTGCCAATGGAACTTATAAATTAAAGAAAAAAATAACAACTTCTTCTACAATATCTTATGCAGATAGTAATTTAGTAAGTGGTAAAACTTATTACTACAAGGTAAGACCTTATAGAAGTGTAAATGGAAAAGTTGTTCATGGTTCATATAGTAGTGTAAAAAGTCAAAAAATAAAATAGTTAAAAAACTAATATAATAAAAAGAAGCTTAGTTTAAAATTTTTAAATAAGCTTCTTTTTATTATATTTAATTAATATTAACTAACAATAGTTAAATATTTAGATTTATCAACTATTACATTTTTATTATTTTTAAAGTAATCTATTATTAAATCTGGCATTTCAATTAAAACTTCTTTTACAACTTTGCAATCAGTGTAGAATTCGTATCCACCAGCACCAGAAGCTCTGTAATTGTTCATAGCTAATGTAAGGTTAGTATCCTCATCTAATTCACTACCGTTGTACATTATAGAAGTTACTCTATTGCCTACTTCTTTTGTTATATCAATAGTATAGTCTATATTTGCAAAATAATCATAGTTGTAATGTTCAACTTTTGGTTTTAAGAAAGTATCAGATATGGCAACATCACCATTATTATAATCAAAGTAGCTAGCACATCTTTCTAAAGCAAGTTTTAAACATTTTCTATTAACTTCAAGTACTACTAATGTATTTGGGTACGGATAAGTAGATAAAATATCCCTAACTGTTACATTTGTTTCAAATCCTTTTATTACATTGGCAAAAGAAGTACAAGCGATATTGGCATTACTTGCATCTAATTGTATTTGGTTAATAAAGTTAGCAAGAGGCGAACCATTTAAAGCCATATCTAAATGAAATGTAGGTTGTAGAGTTGTATCTAAAAATCCTACAGGAGTATCAAGCCATTGTTGAACTTTATTCTCTAAAGGTAAGAATTTATCATACATATTTTTATTAGGATTAAGAGTTACATTATTTAGTTTTGAAGTTATTTTTTGAATTTTATTATCTTCAAATTCTAAATTTAACTCAATAAATTTACTTCCGTTGTGTGGAGTTTGAACTATATGAGTACCATGTAAATCAGCACCTGATATTTCCATATGTTGATGCCCAGTAAGCAGTAAATTAAATTGAAGTTCATTATATATTTTATAAGCTATATTTTCTTTTGTATCGCTTAATTTTTTGTGAGAATCTAAGTCATACTCAAATCCACCGTGATATACACCTATTAAAACATCAACTTTATCTTTTAATTCATTGTAGTAAGGTTTTATAGAAGATAATGTATCATTTATACTGAAATTAGTTAAATTTTCAGCTCTTTCCCATATATTTATAAAATCAGTAGTAAATCCTATGATTCCAACTTTTAGACCATTTCCTAAAGTTTTTATGTCGTAAGGTAATATACCAAGTTCATTTGTTTTATCATCTACGTTTGCACATAAACATTTAGCATCTAAATTATATAGATATTTTTTTAGATAATCATATCCATAATTAAAATCATGGTTACCAAGTGTTATGTAATCATAACCACCTTCATTAAATATAGTTGTTATAGGATGAATATCAAACTCAGTATTGCTAAGATAATTAGTAAAAGGAGAACCTTGAATTGTATCTCCAGCATCTATTATTAACGTATTACCGTCTTTTTCAAATTGATTTATTATATTTAATAAACCTATATTTTTTTCTGATTTATCAACGTAATCTGTAGGGTATACATATCCATGTAAATCAGAGGTAAGTATATTTTTAAGTTTTTCATTATGACACCTCTTAAATGATAATTTGTATATATAGTATATCAAATTTATTTAAAATATTAAAAGAATAATTAAGCTAACTTATTTCTTTGGTTATAAGAAGAATTTACTTTTGTGACAAATAGGAAAATAAGTAAAAATATAGTGATATATACATAAATATAATTGAAAATGTTATACAAATATAATAGTCTTATAATAAGATAGCAATAATTAAAATTTCATATTTATAAGATTAATCATAATAAAGGAGAAAATATATGAGTTCAAATCATGTAAAGCAATTGTTTAAATTTATTGAAAATAGTCCAAGTTGTTTTCATGCAATTAAGACTATAACAGAGGAATTAAAAAATGAGGGGTTTGTAGAAATTAAGGAAAAAGATACTTGGCAAATCGAAAAAGGGAAAAAATATTATGTAACAAGAAATTTGTCATCAGTAATTGCCTTTAAAATACCACAAAATGATTTTAAAAGTTTTCATATAGTTGCAAGTCATAGTGATTCACCAACATTCAAAATAAAAGAAAATGCAGAAATTGAAGTAAACAATAAATATGTAAAATTAAATACAGAAAAATATGGTGGAATGATATGTTCAACTTGGTTTGATCGTCCATTATCAATTGCAGGAAGAATTCTTGTAAAAGAAAATAATGCTGTAAAAACACATTTAGTAAATATAGATAAGGATTTAGTTATAATACCAAACTTAGCTATACATATGAATAGAGAAGTTAATGATGGATATAAGTATAATGCTCAAATAGATATGCTACCTCTTTATGGAGATAATTCATCAAAAGGTTCTTTAATGAAAACTATAGCAAAAGAAGCTGAAGTAGAAGAAGAATCTATATTAGGTACAGATTTATTCTTATACAACAGAATGAATGGTACAAAAATAGGATCCAACGAAGAATATATATCAAGCCCAAGATTAGATGATTTAGAATGTGCATTTACTTCATTAAGTGCATTTTTAAGTGAAAATACATCAAATAGTGCTTCAGTTTATTGTGTATTTGACAATGAAGAAGTGGGAAGTGGAACTAAACAAGGGGCAGATTCAACTTTCTTATATGATGTCCTTAGAAGAATTAATATATCTCTTGGGAAAACTGAAGAGGATTATTATAGGTTAATATCATCTAGTTTTATGGTTTCAGCAGATAATGCTCATGCTCTTCATCCTAACTACACAGATAAATCAGATCTTACAAATAAAGTATATATGAATGATGGTATAGTAATAAAATACAATGCAAATCAAAAATATACAACAGATGCAGTATCAGCATCAATATTTAAAACTATATGTGATAGTGTAGATGTGCCATATCAAACATTTACTAACCGTTCAGATATATTAGGAGGTTCTACGCTTGGAAATATTTCTAATGCACATGTATCTTTAAATACTATAGATATAGGTCTTGCACAACTGGCAATGCATTCAACTTATGAAACTGCAGGTGCAAAAGATGTAACTTACATGATAGATGCAATAAAAGCTTTTTATAATACATCTATTGAGCAAGTTGAAGATGGACAATATATTGTAAATAATATGGAGTAATGTATACTTTTTAATTATTGTGAAATTATAAATATATTTTATGGAGGTAAAAATGAATAATAAAGAGACAAAAAAAATTGCATGGTCAACTTTAGCATTTATGGCATTTTCTACTGTTTGGGGATTTGGTAATGTTGTAAATGGATTTTCTGAATTTGGTGGATTGAAGGCAATAGTATCTTGGGTGATAATATTTGCCATATATTTTGTGCCATATGCTTTAATGGTTGGAGAATTAGGTTCATCATTTAAAGAATTAGGTGGTGGAGTAAGCTCATGGATTTCAGAAACTATAGGTCATAAAATGGCTTATTATGCAGGGTGGACATATTGGGTAGTACATCTTCCGTATATATCACAAAAACCACAAGGTGCAATAATAGCAGGAAGTTGGGCTGTTTATCAATCTAATGTTGTAAGTAATATGAATCCTGTAGTACTTCAAGTTGCTTGTTTAGCTGTGTTCTTAATAGGTTTATTAGTAGCAACTAAGGGTATGAATCCTTTAAAGAAAATTACTACTATAGCAGGAACATCAATGTTTGTAATGTCTATATTATTTATAATACTTATGATTACAGCACCAGCAATTACAGATGGAAGTTTTGTAGATATTGATTGGTCATTAAAGACTTTTATGCCTACATTTGATATTAAGTATTTTTCAAGTATATCAATTCTTGTATTTGCAGTAGGAGGATGTGAAAAAATTTCTCCATATGTAAATAAAATGGATGACCCAGCAAAAGGATTCCCTAAGGGAATGATTACACTGGCAATAATGGTTGCTGTTTGTGCTATACTTGGAACAGTATCTCTTGGAATGATGTTTAATTCAAATAGTGTGCCTGAAGATTTATTAACTAATGGTGCATATTACGCATTCCAAAGACTTGGTGGATATTATCATGTTGGTAATTTATTTGTAATAATTTATGCTTTAACTAATCTTATAGGACAAGTATCAACTTTAATAATTTCTATAGATGCACCACTTCGTATGCTACTTGGAAGTTGCGATAGAAAATATATGCCTGAAAAAATGTTTAAACAAAATGAATATGGGGCTTATATTACAGGAAATAAACTTATAGGTATTATAGTTTCCATATTAATTATAATACCAGCCTTTGGTATAGGAAGTGTTGATGCTTTAGTAAAATGGCTAGTTAAACTTAATTCAGTATGTATGCCACTACGTTATTTATGGGTATTTGTAGCATATATTGCTCTTAAAAAAGCAGGAGACAAATTTAATGCAGAGTACAAATTTACACGAAGTAAAATTTTTGGAATACTAATGGGAATATGGTGCTTTGCTTTTACTGCATTTGCTTGTATAGGAGGAATGTATTCGGAAGATAAATTCCAACTTACTCTTAATATAATTACACCATTTGTATTAGTGGGATTAGGGCTTATAATGCCTAAGCTTGCAGAAAAAGAAAGAGCTAAAAAATTAGTTGCTTAAACGATATATATATTTAAAATAAAAAACTGATTTCTATATAAGGTAGAAGTCAGTTTTTTTATGTGCAATTAACATGGATAAGACTTTATGTAAAATTGAAATCTTTATTAGGTAGACATTTAGTAATTCTTATTTAGAATAGATAGGACTTAAAAGCAAAATATTTCCTATAATTAAATTAAAAAGAATTTTATATAAATAAAAGATATAAATTGAAATACTTAACTAAATTAGGAAAAAGATTGAAAAAACAACAACTTACTATAAATTATAAAATTAAAATTTTATACAATAAAATATTAATAATTAAAAAATTCGACAATTTGACCTATAAAAATATAATGAAAATACATAACATATTGATATATAAAAATGAAAAAATTTCCAGGATAATGTTGGAATTTATGATATAGTATTATTTGTAAATAAAAATTAGTAAAAAATTATAAAAGTTCCATTTGAGATTAATAGGGAAATTGGTGAAAGTCCAATACGATCCCGTCACTGTGATAAAGGGTTTGTATTCAATCCACTGAGCATGTTTTGCTTGGGAAGGGAGTGTAAACAATGCTTTTTAGTCAGGAGACCTGCTTTTATAATCGAAAAACAAAACTTACGGTAGATAGGTGTGTTTTTTAAAGGCTTTTTTAGGGGCTTTAGTTAATGCGCACTTTTTTAAAGTGTGCATTTTTTTATATTTAACTATTTTAGTTAAAGACGACACATAAATAAGGGAGTATAACATGGACATTAAACAATTACAATATTTTGTAGTTAGTGTGGATATGGGCAGTTTTTGTTCAGCAGCAGAAGTATTAATTACAACACAGCCAAATGTGAGTAAGGTAGTAAAATCATTGGAAACAGAGTTAAATATGATACTACTTAATCGTGATAGAAGTGGAGTAACTCTTACTAAAGAGGGAGAGCATGTATATAACTATGCTATAGAGATACTAAAAAATATGAGAATGATTACTAATTTCAGAAATGGATTTCATATAGAGACACTTTCTATTTGTAGTGTTCCAAGCAATATAATATCAAATATTCTATCTCAATTTTATAATAAAACATCTAATAATAAAGAATTTAAGATAGATTTTATAGAATCTAAGGTAGAAGATATAATGAAAAAAGTACATAGAAGAGAAGCTGAATTAGGATTTATATACATATCTAGAAAAAATATATCAGCATTTAAAAGATTTATAAAAAATAAAGGACTTAAATTCCATGAAATAAAAAAAGTCCCTTTATACTTATATGTTGGGAAAGAAAATAATTTATATGAAAAAGAATGTATAGAAGAAAAGGATATAAGAAATATAAAATTAGTCCAATATTCTGAAGATCAATACTCACTTTATAATCATCTAGGTCACTTAAAAGAAGATACTTTCTTTAATAAGGGAAAATCTAATATTACTTACACAAACAGTAATTATTTTTTAGTTCAATTACTAAAAAATACAGAGTATGGAAGTATAAGCAGTGGGTTTATGGAAAATAAATATGGAGAGTATGGAATAAAGCCTATTAAAATTTTATCTTCTGAAGATAGTGTTTCTTTTGGATATATAAAGAGAAGTAGGGATAATTTATCTGATATTGCACAAGAGTTTATATCGTATTTAAAAGAAGAAATAATATTAAAGGAAAATGATTAATTAGATAAACTGAAATATACAATTTATTTGTAAGTCTATTAGTATGAAGAGATGAACTAATGATAAATTATGGAGAAATATAAAAATTAGGAGGAAAGATATTGAAGAAAAAACAGTTGATAAACAGAATAATACAAATGGCAATGGTGTTATTTGGAATTAGTTTAGTTACTTTTGCACTGACATATTTATCACCAGGTGACCCTGTTAGAACTATGTATGCATCATCAGGAATGATGCCAAGTGAAGAAGTTATTCAACAAACAAGAGAGGCTCTAGGACTAGATAGATCATTCTTTGTTCAATATTGGTGTTGGCTAAAAGACTGCTTAAATGGTTATTTTGGAATTTCTTATACAGCCAAAGAGCCTGTTGCAGATGTTATCTTGCTAAGATTAGGACCAACTCTAAAATTAGCATTTATGTCATTAATAGTTATGTTAATGATATCAGTTCCATTTGGAATGTTGGCGGCAGTTAAGCAAAACAAAGCCATCGACTACATCATAAGAGGAACAACTTTTTTAGGAGTATCTATACCTAACTTTTGGGTAGGATTAATACTTTTATATGTAGTAGCATTAAAATTCAAGTTATTACCTGTAATATCTACAGGAGATGGAATTGAAAAAATGATTTTACCAGTACTTACCCTTGCCTTTGCCATGTCAGCAAAATATACAAGACAAGTGCGTACTGCAATATTAGAAGAGTTAAACCAAGATTATGTAATTGGTGCAAGAGCAAGAGGAATAAAAGAAAGTACAATTCTTTGGAGACATGTATTTCCAAATGCATTACTGCCTCTTATAACTTTATTAGGATTATCGCTAGGTTCTTTACTTGGAGGGACAGCAGTAATAGAAGTTATATTCTCATATCCTGGTCTTGGAAATTTAGCAGTTTCAGCTATAATGGCTTATGATTATCCTTTAATTCAAGCATATGTAGTATGGATAGCATTAATTTATATGATAATAAATCTACTTGTAGATATTTCATATAGATATCTAGATCCAAGAGTAAGAGAGAGGGCATAAATATGAGTAATTTTAAGAAATTTATTAAAAGAAATAAAAAGTTTTCAATACTTATGGTAGCTGCTATTGCAATTATTTTAGTTGGAATATTAGCACCTTTAATAGCAACACATAGTCCTTTTGAAATTCATTTACATGATGCATTTTTATCGCCTAGTAGTGAGCATATATTTGGAACAGATAAACTTGGTAGAGATGTATTTTCTCGTGTTATTTATGGAACAAGAATATCGCTTAGTGCAGCACTAATGCTTGTTATTTCAATATTTGCAATAGGTACAACTCTAGGAGTAATTGCTGGATATTTTGGTGGAGTAATCGATGCAGTTATCATGAGAATTTCTGACATGATGATAGCTTTCCCAGGAATGGTACTTGCAATTGCTATGGCAGGCATTATGGGAGCAAATATAAAAAATGCAGTAATAGCAATAATGATAGTAAGTTGGACTAAATATGCCAGATTATCAAGAAGTTTAGTTTTAAAAATAAAAGAAACTGATTATATCCGTGCAGCGAAAGTAACAGGATGTAAAACAAGACATATTATTACAAGACATATAATACCAAACATTATACCGACTTTAATAGTTACTGCAACTACAGATATAGGGACGATGATATTAGAGTTATCATCACTTTCATTCCTTGGATTTGGAGCGCAGTCACCTCAAGCAGAATGGGGTTTAATGTTAAATGAAGGCCGTGCATATATGCTTGATTGTCCTTGGTTAATGATATATCCAGGATTAGCCATATGCATAGTAGTAGTAGTATACAATCTTTTAGGAGATAATCTAAGAGACATATTAGACTCTAGAAGCTCAATAGAAGAAGTAGAAATAGAAGAAGCAATGTAAAATAATGACAGATTGGGGGATTTTTATGAAAATCACAAAAAAAATAAAAAATATATTAAGTACAGCACTTATAGTTACTATGATGGGATCTATGTTAACAGGGTGTTCAGCTGGGAGTAAAGCTGAAGCAGCAAGTGTATTAAACTTTGGGGCTACAAACTTTTCGGATTCATTAGATCCATCAGCTCTACCTAATGCTGCTTGGTGTGTTTCTCGTTATGGTATAGGAGAAGCATTATTTAGATTTGATGATCAAATGGAAGCAGATTATTATTTATGTGATGATTATTCAGTAAATGATGAGCATACAGAGTGGACATTTCACATACGTGAAGGTGTTAAATTCTCAAATGGAAAAGAATTAACAGCTTCAGCAGTAGTTGATTCAATTGAATATATGTATAAACAAGAAAAAAGTGGAAAAGGTAGTACAGCACCTTCTCAATATATGGTTTATGATTCAATAAAAGCAGATGATGAAGCTAGAACAGTTACTATAAAAACAAGTAAAGCCTATGCAGATTTAACTAAAGCTTTAGCACATCCATTCTTCTCAATATTAGATATGGAATCAGATTTAGCAAGTAAACCAATTGGTACAGGACCATATGCAATAGACAAATATGATACGGGAGTTTCTATAGCAATGAATGCCAATGAACATTATTGGAAAGAAGATGTACCTTATGAAAAATTAAATGTTATCTTTATAGAAGATAGTACTACAAAAGCTATGGCTCTTCAAAATGAAGATGTTGATGTAGTTGAAAATATAAATACAGCAAATGATTTAAAAACATTAAAAGACTCAGATGATTTTAATGTATCAGAAACAGTAGGGGTTAGAATTGGTTTCGCATATATAAATCAAAAAGGTATATTAAAAAATGATGATTTAAGACAAGCGATTCTTACAGCAATAGATGATGATACTTTATGTAAAGTAACAGTTGGAGGATTATATGATGCAGGAGCATCTGTATTACCATCTACATTAGATTATGGATCAGATAAATTAAAAGATGCAACTCCTTATGATGAAGAAAAAGCTAATAAAATATTAGATGATGCAAATATAGTTGATACAGATGGAGATGGATACAGAGAATTAGATGGAAAAAATATTGAATTAAACTTCCTTACATATGATAGTAGAAACTTACCTGATTTTGCAGAAGGTGTAGCATCTCAATTAGAAAAAATAGGTGTAAAAGTTAATGTTAAGAAAACTGATGCAGATACAGAGTGGAACATGCTTGTATCAGGAGAATATGATTTATTAAATACTAACTGGATGACAGTGCAAGATGGTGACCCATATGGATACTTAGATAACTGGTATGGAAAATCAAATGCTAATTACTGTGGATATCAAAATGATGAATATGATAAAATATATGAAGCATTATCAACAGAAATGGATGAAGAAAAACGTAAAGATATGATACAAGAGTTACAACAAATATTAATAGATGATTCAGCAGTAATGGTACATGGATACTACAAAAGTAATATGTCTAGTGATAAATCAGTAGCTGGAGCTAATATAAGTGTTGCAGATTACTACTGGATAAGTACAGCTATAAAACCAGCTGAGTAAGACAAAAATAGGAGATAATATTATGTTAAATATTAATAATATTACAGTACAATATGGCAAAAATAAACCTACTTTAGAAGGTCTTAGTTTAGATATGAAACCAGGTGAGATAGTAACTATAGTAGGGGAAAGTGGTAGCGGTAAAACTACTGTTATACGTTCTGTAATGGGATTACTGCCATCAGGTGGTAAGGTAACAAATGGAGATATTATATTTAATGGACATTCGCTTTTATCTTATTCAAGAGAAGAGTGGAATAAAATTAGAGGAACTGAACTATCTATGATTTTCCAAGACTGTGGAGCTATGATTAATCCAATTAGAAAAATAGGAAATCAGTTTATAGAATATATTAGAATGCATGAAAATATGTCAAAAGAAGAAGCAAGTAAGAAAGCTATAAATATGCTAGAGCAAATGATGTTGCCAAATCCTGAAAATATAATGAAAAGCTATCCATTTCAATTAAGTGGAGGTATGCGCCAAAGAGTAGGGATTGCAATGGCAATGACATTTAATCCTAAATTATTAATTGCAGATGAGCCAACTAGTGCACTTGATGTAACTACTCAGTCTCAAATCATAAGAAATATGTTAGAACTAAGAGAAAAGTTCAACACAGGTATTATTATGGTTACTCATAATCTAGCAGTGGCAGCTTATATATCTGATAAAATCATAGTTATGAAAGATGGAAAAATAGTAGAACAAGGAAGTAGAGATGATATATTAAATTATCCAAAACATGATTATACAAAGAGTTTACTAGAGGCTGTTCCAGGTTGGGAGGATGAACTATATGCTTAAAGGACAACCTGTATTAGAAATAAAAAATGTGACAAAAACATTTAATACTTCTGATAATAAAATTTTGACAGCTTGTAATGATATTTCTCTAGAGTTTGAAGAAGGAAAAATTCTTGGAATAGTAGGTGAAAGTGGATGTGGTAAAAGTACTTTAATGAAAATGATAGTTCAATTAGAAGATACTACATCTGGTGAAATTTTATATGAAGGTGAAGATATCACTAAATTAAAAGGTGAAAAACTTCGTCAAAATAGAAGACATATTCAAATGGTATTCCAAGATCCAACTACAGCTTTTAACCCTAAAATGAAGGTTAGAGATATAATTTGTGAACCTCTTTTAAATTTTAACTTAATTAAAAGAAGTCAAAGAGATCAAGTTGCAAAAAAATATTTAGAGATGGTTGATTTACCAGAGAGTTTTTCGAATAGATATATTCACAACATGAGTGGTGGGCAACGTCAACGTATAGGAATTGCAAGGGCATTATCGGTTGATCCTAAAGTTGTTATACTTGATGAGTCCACATCAGCTCTTGATGTGTCTATACAAAAAAATATTATAGATTTAATTAAAAGATTACAAAAAGAAAAAAATATTACAATAGGATTTGTTTGTCATGATATATCCTTAATGTCTGAAATTAGCGACAAAGTAGCTGTAATGTATTTGGGGAATTTAGTAGAAGTTATTCCGGGGAAAAAACTTCAAAGAGGATGTAAACATCCTTATACACAAACTTTAATATCCTCAGTTTTCCATTTAAATATGGATTACTCAAAGAAAATTGAAAATATTAAGGATGAAGCGCCAGATCCTATAGAAGTTCAAAAGGGATGTGCTTTTAAAAATCGTTGCAATCGTTCGATGGAAATTTGTAAAAATGAAAGACCGCAATTAAAATTAGTATCAAAAGATCATTATGTTGCTTGTCATCTAAAATAGGAGATATAAATATGAAGCAACATAATTTAACACAAGGGTCTATAGGAAAGGGAATTTTAGTATTTCTATTACCCTTGTTGGCAAGTACTTTGATACAACAGTTATATAATACTGTAGATTTAATTTTTGTGGGTAAGTTCTGTTCAACTGAAGCAACAGCAGCCATAGGGGCAAGTAGTTTAATTATAACTTGCCTTATAGGCTTTTTTAATGGAATGGCAGTTGGAACAAATGTAGTAGCAGCCCATATTTACGGGAAACAGGATAAAAAAGGATTAAAAAATGTAATTCAAACAGTTTTTATGATTGGATTAATAGGTGGTTTAATAGTAACAATTATAGGGATATATTTTGCACCAATATTTTTAAAATACATGAATACTCCGCAAAGTATTTTAGATGTAGCCGTTAAATATTTAAGAATATATACACTTAGTATGATATCAGTAGTTATATATAATCTTTTATGTGGTATTTTAAGAGCTATAGGAGATTCAAAATCACCAATGATGTTTCAAATTTTTGGTGGAATAGTTAATATAATTGCAGACTTTATATTTATAGTAATCTTAAAAATGGATGTTCAAGGAGCTGCAATAGCAACTTTACTATCACAAACTCTTACGGCTATATTGACAATAAGATATTTTTATAAGCGTAAAGAAGAACCAAAGTTACACTTTACAATGAATATATTTGATCAAGAAATATTCAAAAAAATACTTATGATTGGAATTCCAGCAGGAGTTCAATCTATTGTCATAACTTTATCTAATATAATTATTCAGTCTCAGATAAATTCCTTTGGAGTAGACGCTATAGCTGCATTTACTTCATATTTTAAAATAGAGCTGATTTTATATTTACCTATTATAGTATTGGGTCAGGCCTTAGTATCATTTGTTGGCCAAAATTATGGAGCTAAACAATATGATAGGATAAATAAAGGTGTAAAATATTCAATGGTTGTAAGTGTAATAATTACTATGGTAGTAAGTACATTAATGATAATAAACTCAGACTATGTTTTTGCTATATTTACATCTAATGTAGATGTCATGAAATATGGAAAAGAAATTGTATCTATTACCTTCCCTTTTTACTTCTTATATGCCATTTTAGAGTGTTTAAGCAGTCAAGTAAGAGGTAGAGGTATATCAATACCACCTATGATAATAACCTTATTTAGTTTCTGTGGTGTTAGAATAATATTTTTAATAGTTTTATTAATAAAAAATAATAGTATATCAAGTATAGCGCTAACTTATCCTATATCATGGTTAAGTGCAGTTATATTAACAGGTTTATATGTATACTATAATTTCTTTAAAGAAGTAAGAGAAGCTGTCTGCTAAATTTTAGCAAACAGCTGATTTTATGTGTAAAGATATAAGGAAAAAATTTTATATAATAAATAAAAAAAATATAATTAGATATTGAAAAAAATTAAAAAAACATTTAATATATGAATATATAAACATATGAGTATATATTCATATATTAAATTGAGGAGCATTATGTGGAAAAAGTTGTGGGAAAATGTATAAAATGCTTTGATAATAACAGCCTGAAAAATAAAGTCAAAGAAGAAAGTTTATATTATTTAGCTGAATTATTTAAAATATGTGGAGATATAAATAGAATAAAAATTTTATTTGGTCTCAGTGAAGGTGAGATGTGTGTATGCGATATAGTGAATCTTTTAGGAATGACTCAATCAGCAGTATCTCATCAATTAAGAATATTAAAACAATCGAGGTTAGTTAAGGCGAGGAAACAAGGCAAGTCAGTGTATTATTCATTAGACGATAATCACATAAGACAAATATTTAACTGTGGATTATGTCATATAGAAGAAAAAGAGAATTATTAGGAGGAGAGAAAATGTCAACGGTAACTTTAGTAAAAAAAGACCTTATTCTTGGTGGATTGGCATGTGCTCACTGTGCAGAGGAAATTGGTGAAGCTGTAAAAAAAATAAAAGGCATTGAAAATAGTAATATGAATTTTGTAAATAAGAAATTAACTTTACAAATAGATGCTAATTATAATGAAAAAGAAATAATAAAAGAAGTTATAAAAAAAATAGACTCAATAGAGCCAGGACTTGATATACAGGTTATAGAGAAAAAAGCCAGAAGAACTAATAATAAAAAAGAGCTTATATTAGGTGGACTTACATGTGCTCACTGTGCCGAGGAAATAGGCCATGCAGTATCAAAAATGGAAGGAATAAAAAATAGTAATCTAAACTTTGTAAATAAAAAATTATCATTAGAATTAGATTCTCGTAGCAATGAGGAAGAAATAATCAAAGAAGTTATAGCAAAAATAGATTCAATAGAGCCGGGGCTTGATATACAAGTTGTAGAAAAAAAACCTAGACAAATATCAACAAATAAAGCAACAAAACATAATAATAAAAAAGAACTTATATTAGGCGGGCTTACATGTGCACACTGTGCTGAGGAAATAGGTCATGCAATTTCAAAAATGGAAGGAATAAAAAATAGCAATCTAAACTTTGTAAATAAAAAATTATCACTGGAATTAAATTCTCATAAGGATGAAGAAGAATTAATAAAAGAGATAATAGCCAAAATAGACTCAATAGAGCCAGGACTTGATATACAAGTTGGTGGAAGTGAAAGACATAATATAGATCTTAATTTAAATGTAAATACTTCTAACCATACAAAAAAACAAGAAACAGAAAAAATAAAGAAAAAGAAATTAAAATTATCATTAAATGATGAAAAATCGAAATTATTAAAAATAATTGTGGGAGCTTTAGTATTTTTATTTGCTTTTTATCAAGAAGCAACAGGTTATGAAACGAAGTATTCACTATATGTATTTTTAGCATCATATATAATAGTTGGTGGAGATGTTTTATATAAAGCATTTAGAAATATCACAAGAGGTAGAGTATTCGACGAAAACTTCTTAATAACAGTAGCAACATTAGGTGCCATAGCAATTGGTGAATCTTCAGAAGCCGTTGGTGTTATGTTATTTTATAAAATAGGTGAATACTTACAAGAATTAGCAGTTGGTAAATCAAGAAAATCTATATCTGAGTTAATGCAAATAAGACCAGATGTGGCAAACTTAAAAGTAGGTAATTCAGTTGAAGTTGTAGATCCTGAGGATGTAGAAATTGGAGATTATATAGTAGTTAAACCAGGAGAAAAAGTTCCTCTAGATGGTGTTGTAGTAGAAGGAAATTCAATGGTTGATACATCAGCTTTAACAGGAGAGTCAGTTCTTAGAACTGTTAATAAAGGAGATGAGTTATTATCTGGATTTATTAATAAAAATGCTTTATTAACTGTACAAGTAACAAAAGATTTCTCTGAATCAACAGTATCTAAAATATTAGATATGGTTGAAAATGCTAGTAGTAAAAAGTCTAAAACAGAAAACTTTATATCAGTATTCTCAAGATACTATACTCCAGTAGTAGTTACATTAGCAGCTCTATTATCTATATTACCTCCTTTATTTATGGAAGGTGCTTTATTTAGTGATTGGTTACATAGAGGGTTAATATTCTTAGTTGTATCTTGTCCATGTGCTTTAGTTTTATCTATACCATTAAGTTATTTCAGTGGAATAGGTGTTGCATCTAAACACGGTATACTTATAAAAGGAAGTAATTATTTAGAAGCTTTAAGATATGTAGATACAGTAGTATTTGATAAAACAGGAACATTAACAGAAGGTGTATTTGATGTTGTCAAAGTAAAAACTGCAGGAGTTTCACAAGATGAATTAATGAAATTTGCTGCTATAGCAGAAGCTAACTCAAATCATCCTATTGCAAAATCAATATTAAAACACTACAATAAATCAGTTGATTTAAATAAAATAGAGAAATATGAAGAAATAGCAGCTCACGGTATAAAAGTAAAATACGAAAAAAATACTATATTAGCTGGTAATGAAAAATTAATGAAAGCTAATAATATCAAATTTGAAAGTAATGCAGAAGCAGGAACTGTAGTTTATGTTGCAGTAGATAATAAATTTATAGGATATATAGTTATAGCAGATAAAATCAAAAAAGATAGTGAACAAGCTATAAAAGATATAAAAGAGCAAGGAATTAAACAAACAGTAATGCTAACAGGAGACAATAAAGAAGTTGCAACTTCAGTAGCTAAAAAATTAAAATTAGACGAAGTATTCTCTAATTTATTACCAAATGAAAAAGTAGATAGAATAGAAGAATTATATGCAGGAAGAAATAAAAAAGAAAAAATTGCCTTTGTTGGTGATGGTATAAATGATGCGCCAGTACTTGCTCGTGTTGATGTTGGTATAGCTATGGGAGGACTTGGATCAGATGCAGCAATAGAAGCAGCAGATATAGTTATAATGACAGATGAACCAAGTAAAATAGCAAAAGGTATACAAATTTCTAAAAAAACTTATAAAATAGTATGGCAAAATATTATATTTGCTTTAGGTATAAAAATAATAGTAATGTTATTTGGTGCTATGGGAATGGCCAGCATGTGGGAAGCAGTATTTGCAGATGTTGGTGTTGCAATATTAGCCGTATTAAATGCCATGAGAATAATGAAATAATTAATAAAACATCAGCTTTAAATTAGCTGATGTTTTTTAGTTTAAAACAGATTTAATTGAAATATTTTCTTTTAGTTTAAGCCCTATAACAGTTGCAATAAAACATTTCAATAAATCAGTAAATATAAATGGTATAACACAAGCAGCAAGAGATGCTGAAATACTTGCATTTGTCACTAGTGAAAATACTAATGTACCAATAGTATAGCTTACTATAAGTCCTAATATGGTAGATAAAAGTATAAGCACCATATTATCTGTTTTCTCGGATACAAAACCGATTATAAAGGCAACTAGAGGAAATGATATTATAAATCCTCCGCTATATCCTACTATGTATTGAAATCCTCCTGTAAATCCTGCAAATACAGGAAGACCAATTGCACCAAGCACAACATAAACTAATGTTGATATAAATCCTTTTTTAGCACCTAAAATTACTCCACAAAGAAAAACAGCGAATAATTGTAAAGTTAGTGGTATACCATTTGGCAATGGTATTGATATTTGTGATAAAACAGCTGTCATGGAAGCAAATAATGAACAAACTACTAAATCTCTAGTTTTCATAAAATATACTCCTTAATTAAGTAAACTTTAAACATATAGATGGTTTACTTTTATTTAAATATAATATACTATTAAAAGGATATAAATGTCAATAAAAAGAAATCATATTTTAACTGAATAAAATATGATTTCTTTTTGTAAAATTTTATATTAAAACTTCGTATATATCGGATAATTCTAGCTCAGTGTTATAGTTATTAATATTAAAAATACTACATTGTTCAGTATCTTCACCTATTTTAGGAAGTATAATCTTAAATGTTGTTCCTATGTTCATTTGGCTATCAACACTTATGTGGCCATTATGAAGTTCGATTATGGATTTTACAATACTTAATCCAATACCACTACCTTCATTTTTCCGATTTAATGATTTGTCGCTTTGAATAAATCTTTCAAATATATTTTTACTATCTTTTTTAGAGATACCCATACCCTCATCTCTAATATGAATATCAATAAAGTCATCATGGGCAAATATATTAATATAAATATTTTTATTTTCATTCGTAAACTTTATAGCATTTGATAATAAATTAAGTACAGCTCTTTCAATCATAGAAGAATCACATTTTGAAATAAATTCTTCACAATTTGTATCAAAATGAATATCAATTGATTTTAACTTAGCATAGCTTTTTACTGAAGAAGTGACATCTTCAATAATAGAAATTAAATTATAATACTCAAAATCTCCTTTTAAAATTCCTGTTTCTATTTTTGAAATATCAATTATATTATTAACAAGTCTTAACATTCTCTTACAGTTAGTATGTAGAGATTTTCTATATTTTTCATAGATATCTTGGAAATTATCAATATTTAAATCATAGAATCTGTCCAACAGTTGAATAGTTGAATAAAAAATATTTATTGGTGTTCTAAGTTCATGAGAAATATTAGAAATAAATTCTGTCTGTTCTTGATTATAAACTTTTAATCTTTCAAGTTCTAGTTCCTTATTAATTATATCTGAAATATCTATATAGCTTATGGAAACTAAACTATCTTTATCTAGAGGATCTAAAAGTTGTACACAGCAATCAATATATATATTATCATTATCTATATTAAGAACACCTCTCCATTGACCAGATGAATATAAATCGACTTTTATTTTATTTATTTCATCATTAGGTCTAAGAATTTTAAAAGGATCTTTTAAAATTTCACAATTATTTTCATCATAATTGCACTTTGTTGCAAATTCTTTATAATTGTTTTTGAATTTATCATTAGCATATAAAACTTCACCTTTTTTATTACAAATTAATAAAAAAGAATGTTTACTATTATCACTTAAATTATAAAAAACTTTTAAGTTTTTATTTAAATTTTTTACTTTACTTATATACATAACAAGTTCAACAAAAGAGCCTGAAATAATAGTTAACAAAGCTAGATATCCTAAAGATGATGTAATTATCATTTGATACATTTGAGATATATTTAAATTAAAAAATACATAAAGTGTTTTTATTGTTAAGATAAACATAATTGAACTAATAGTAAAATACAAATATTCTTTTTCTTTAATTCCCAAATATAAAAATCCTAAATTACCTATAAAATAGATAATAATTAAACACATATTGGCAAACTTAAAAAAATTCTCGTTAGTATATAAATTAAAATACTCACAAATATAAGTACTCATAAATATATAAATGAATATAGCAAATATAGATTTAAATTTATTATTAATAATAATTGATTTTATTTTACTACTTTTTGATAAAGCTATGATAATAAGTACTAACTTAAGAGACCAAGAGCTAACTACATCATAATTATAATATTGAAAACCATCCTCATAAGTATTGAAACAGCTTAAGAATTGGAACGCTACACTCATAGAAAGACTTAGATATACTAAAAAAATCATAAAAATTCTATCATTTTTTTTTCTTTTATAAGAAATTAAAAAGCTAGCACAAGCCATCATGGAAAAAATTAATCCGAAAGCTTCTGCAAAGAGCGACACCAACTCCATATCATTATTTGCTAACTTCATTTTTGAAAAAACCTTATAAATGAATGGTATTAAAACAATTAGAATGGAACTAATTATTTGTTTTGTAAATTTATTTTCTTTCTGAAATATAAGTTTATTATCTATTGAATTTTCCATATTTATATTAACCCCCAAGTATTACATTAACCCCAAAATTGGTTTTATAATTAAATTTTAAGTCAAATAATTATACCATATTATGGGCTAAATTAAGAAGGCATATTTGTAAAAGGAAGCTTAAATTTAGTATAATATTTAAATATATAATAAAAATAAATTTAATTATAAAAAAAGAAATATGAAGGGTTGGAACAAAATGATAAAAGAAATTGTAAAAGATGTATTATTTTTAGAACAAAAGTCAGAACCAGCAACAAAAGAAGATGCACATGTTGTTACTGATTTAATAGATACGCTAAAAGCTAATCTAGACCATTGTGTTGGCATGGCAGCAAATATGATAGGAGTTAAAAAACGTATTTTAGTATTTACTATGGAACCTATGATTGTTCCTATGATAAATCCAGTTATACTAAAAAAAGAAAATCCTTATGAAACAGAAGAAAGTTGTTTATCTTTAATAGGCGTTAGAAAAACAAAAAGATATGAGACAATAGAAGTAGAATATCTAGATACAAACTTTAAAAAGCATAAAAATACGTTCAGTGGATTTACTGCTCAGATAATTCAACATGAGATAGACCATTTTGAAGGAATAATAATATAAGGTAGTTTATTGATAAATACATAAGTATTTAATTTCTCTTTTTGGAAATAATAAGAAGAAAATTTAAAAGGAGGAATTAATATGCAAAACGGAAATTTAAGTTGTAATGCAACAAATTGTACCCATAATTTTGGTTGTCAATGTAAGGCAGGTGCAATAAATGTTGGTGGTCGAAGTGCTGTTGAAATATCAGGAACTACTTGTACAACTTTTGTTGACAAAGCAACAAGTAGTTTTGTAAATAGCATAGATGCACTAGATACAAAAGTAGCAAACATAAAATGTGAAGCTTGCAACTGTGTACATAATGAAAATAAAGGTTGCCATGCTGATAGCGTGCAAATAGATATGCAAAATGCATGTTGTGATACATTTGAGTGCGAAAAATAAATAAAATATAAAGTAGTTACTAAACAAAAATAAGTTAGTAACTACTTTTTTTGTAGTAAAATGTCAGAAAATTTTGGATGAAAAATATTGTATATGAAATACAATTCTTATACAATATAAATTATATTTAAGGTGTTGGAAAAAATAAGAATAATATAGTAGCAATATATATAAGTCATGGAATTTATACTAATTAAAATGATTAGGATATTTTTCATGATTTTAATTTACTATAAAAATTTATAAAAAAGATAATATTATGGAGATGGGTGATTGTATGGAAGAAATGAAAATGATAAGTAATGTAGGATATGAAATTGGAAAAAAAGCTAAATTACATGATTTTGAAATCTTAAGATTATTTGAATTTATTAAATATGATCAATATCATGAGTTTTTTAAACAAATAACATCAATAGCAAGAGATGTTAAAATTTCTTTACCGGATCAATTATTTAAGTATGATTTTGAAACATTTGAAATATATGTGCATGCACTATGGGAAGGTTTTATGAAAAGTTGCTCTCATTTAACAGAAGGGGTTTGTTAAAATATGACATAAGATATAAAATTACATAAAAATATAGTATATAATCAAAAGGAAGACAAAGTTGTCTTCCTTATTTAAATTGAAAATTTAATATCATTCTTTATGTTAATATTTATTTATAGTATTATAAATAAGAAGGGGCGTGAGAAATTTGAAAATACAAAAACCAGGAATGAGAAATATTAAAACAGGTATAGGTGTTATGATATGTGTATTAATAGGATATATACATATAATTGATAATATATTTTTTGCAGCAACAGCTTGCATTGTATGTATGCAAACAACAGTTAAAAGTTCTCTAACAGTTGGATTAAATAGATTAAAAGGGACTCTTGTGGGAGGCTTAATTGGATTTTTATTTGTATTAATTCGTCCAGGTTCTCCAGTACTAGCTTGTTTAGGAGTTATTACAACAATTTATGTTTGTAATGTTTTAAATATAAAAAATTCAATAACAGTTGCAAGTATTGTATACTGTGCAATCATGTTAAATATAGGAACTAATAATCCTTTAACTTATTCTTTAGGAAGAACATGGGATACGTCTATGGGGGTAATAATTGGTGTGGCAGTTAATTACTATATATTTAGACCGAATTATTTAAATAGTATTTATAAAGAGATAAGGATAATAGAAACTACATCTATTAAATTATTACAAAGTGAGATTGAAAAAGGAATTCATATGGATAGATCTTTTTTAAAAAAAGAAATTTCAAAATTAGAAGGTTTGTATAAAAACTTTTTGGAAGAATTGGAATATAGTAATCAAGAATTAGATGATGAGGAAATTAATAAAACAATAAAAAGATGTAAGCAAATTTATTTACACTTACAGATTTTAGAACAAATGAAAGATAAATGTTATTTAAATAAAGAAAATTATATTAAATCTAAATCTCTATGTGAGGGACTTGCAAAAAATTTGGAAATTAAAGAACGTACAAGCATAGTTTATAATTATCATATAGGTGCTATTATAAAAAATATAAATGAGATTCATGAAATAGGTGAACATAATAGTATAAATGAAAATAATGAAAAATTAGCTATATTTGTATAAAAAAATTAAAGAATATAACTAATGATAATCAGTAAAAAATAAAGGCTCAAAGTAATTTTTAATTAAGTTATTTTGAATCTTTATTTTTTACTATAAAAAAATAAAAATTAAAAGAATTTTAAAATTTATTTTTTTAAATTAGCACCTAATTCGAAAGCTTTTTTACAGTCTATAGGGAATTACGTTTCTCTATGAGCAATTTTTTGTTCAGCAGAGAAAAAACTAGATTCATATTTTGAGTAATCATCAAATTGATAAGTATTATAGCTATACATTACTTCTGGTTTAGTAAACATATGCTCTATAAGCCATTCTGTATTAGCAAAAGCAGTTGGCATTCTCTTAGGGATAATTACAGATAATTCTTTATCATAAGTATGATATGGGAATAAAAGTTTTTCTAAAACTTCTTTAAGGTCATCTTTAGCTACAAACTTACCATAACTTTTAGCGCCAATTCTCTTGCAAGCAAAACAACTTTTACACCCAGTATAGTTTGAATCATATAAATTAATAATTTTTGTTTCTATCTCTTGATCTTTAATAGACTCTTTTACTCCATCTAAAGCTTTTTGAAGTAGAGTAATAGTGTTGCCTTTTTTTCTTGGACTTCCATTAATTGCATAAACTTTCATAATAACACTCCTTATTGTATAAAAAATATACTATAAATTAGAAAGGAATTGAATTTATGAGTAAGAGAAGGAATGTAGCAAAAAATTTCCTGATAAAAATTATTATGAGATTGAATGTACTCTTAGATATGCTCTTGATATATTTGGACAGAAGTGGAAATTGCCTATAATATGGTATTTATATGAAAATGAGACGACTAGATTTAATGAATTGAAAAGAAAAACTAAAGGTATTACAAATGTAATGCTTACAAAATCTTTGCGTGAATTAGAAGAAAATAATCTTGTTATTAGAAAACAATATAATACAATTCCTTCAAAAGTTGAGTACTCTTTGTCTCAAAGAGGCAAGGATTTACTTCCAGTTTTAAATGAGTTAAATTCTTGGGGTGAAAAACAAATCATGATTGATAGAGAAAAAGATAATATATAATTAGTTATATATACTATCTTAAGTTCTTTATCTTATAGTTCCACTTTTTCATTATGTTTTGAATTTCTAGATAAAGTATTTTTAGTAGAAATTTATATAATGGAAAAGTGGATTTTATTTTAGTAGATGGTAGATTATTAATATAAAATATTAAAATTTTTTAATCTATAATCGTATATTGGAAATTTTTAAATAAAAGACGTGTACCTTCATCTATTTCCATTGGAAGTAGTGCTCTAGCAATACTAATTTGTTCTTTATTTTCATCTTCTAAAATGGCATAATCTCCATTTATAAGAGCAACTATATATTCTCTAGTAATCATAAATAAACTCCTTTTTAAAAAATTATATATTTTATTATATATTTGAGATAAATAGATTGCAATTTTTAAAATTGTGCATTGGAAAAAAATTCAAAAATATCTTGCAAATAAAATTGTACTATTATATTATTGTATTAATGCATTGATACAATAAGGTGGTGATAAAGTGAGCTGGATTATAGATAATAATAGACCTGTTTATATACAGTTGGTAGAACAATTAAAATTTAAAATAATATCTGGGGAATTTAAAGCAGGGCAGAAGATAGATTCTGTAAGAGTTTTAGCTCAAGATGCACAGGTTAACCCAAATACCATGCAAAAAGCTTTAGCTGAACTGGAACGACAAAATTTAGTTTTTAGCAAAAGGACAAGTGGAAGATTTGTAACAGATAATGAGGAGTTGATTAAATCTATGAAAGAAGAATTAGCAGGGAAAGAAATAAAAAATTTAAAAAAGAATTTAGAAAGATTAGGTTTTAGTGGAGAAGAAATAATTGATTTTGTAATAGCAAACATAAGGGGGTAATTTTAATTGGGGAATATTGTAGAATTTAAAAATGTATATAAAAGTTATGGTAAAAAAGAAGTTTTAATAGACTTAAATGTAAGTATCCCAAAGGGAAAAATAATAGGATTATTAGGTCAAAATGGTAGTGGAAAAAGCACCATGATTAAGTTGATAAATGGTTTACTTCAGCCTAATAAAGGTGAAATTAAGATAAATGGAATGAAACCATCTATAAAAACTAAAAAAATAGTTTCATATTTGCCAGAGAGAACTTATTTAAATGATTGGATGAAAGTTAAAGATATATTATCATTTTTCAATGATTTTTATGAAGATTTTGATATGCAAAAATCTTATGAAATGCTTAAATCATTAAAAATAGATAAAAATGAAAAATTAAAAAATATGTCTAAAGGGACAAAAGAAAAAGTTCAATTAATTTTAGTAATGTCAAGAAATGCTGATTTATATATACTTGATGAGCCAATTGGTGGTGTTGATCCAGCAATTAGAAATTATATATTAAAAACAATTTTAAATAACTATAATGAAAATTCAACTTTATTAATAGCAACACATTTGATTAGTGAGATAGAAAATATTTGTGATGATGTATTAGTTATATCTGATGGCCAAATATTACTTCAGGGAAATGTTGATGAAATTAGAGAAGAAAAAGGAAAATCTATAGATATATTATTTAGGGAGGAATTTAAATGTTGGGGAAATTAATAAAATATGAATTTAAAGCATGTGGGAGAGTATTTTTCCCAATATATTTGGTAATTTTGATTTTATCAATAATTAATGGAATGTATTCACAATATGGTTTTATTCAAAGTTTAAAAAATAATTTATCACAAAAAGGTTCATTGCTAAGTGTACAAGGAATATTAACAGTAGTTTTATTGGCTTTATTTGTATCCCTATTTGTAATTACTATAATTTTTACAATACAAAGATTCAAAAAAAGTTTACTAGAAGATGAAGGATATTTAATTTTTACTTTGCCAGTAAGTAGTAGGAATATTATTTTATCAAAATATATAGTGTCACTTATATTTGTTATACTTAGTACATTGGTAGCAATTTTATCATTTGTGTTAATGGGTATATTTATAGAAAATTATCAGTTTGCAAGGATAATGAATATGACAGGGCTTATAATTATTAATATGATTAATTCAGATAAAGGTATTTTGACAGCTATATTAGTTTTAATACTAGGTTTAATAATAGTATATACAAATTTTGTATTATCTGTATATTTATCAATATCAGTAGGCCAAATTCCAAAATTTAATAAACATAGAAGTGGTATAGGAGTTATAGCTTTCTTTCTAATAAATATAATAATAGGATATGTACGTAGTTTTATTAATAATATAATGCCACAAAATGTTTGGGATGGAGTAGAAAATTCGTTATCTTCAATATTGGATAATAGTATATTTACAATGAATAAATGTTATTGGTTTATGATTATAACTGATATAGCAATAATAGGTTTACTATTTTATGGGATAAATTTTATATTAAGTAAAAAATTAAATTTGGAATAAAAAATAAAGGCTTGAGACATTACTCAAGTCTTTTTATACAATAAATATTATTTTTAATATTATGTGAACATTATATGTCCACTTTGCTTAGTATAATTTAATTTATTCAAGAAATAGAATATAAAAATACATATAAAAACAAAGAGCCAACTTCAAATAAATTAATAAAGTTTTAGATTATAAAATATTTTTATAATTTAAAATAAGTGATAAAATATATAGTATATATTTTGTGATTTATGGAAGTTGATAATCATGCTAGCTAAATTATTTTTATAGAAATTATAAGTATATAACTGTAAAAATAATTTAATAATAAATATATAAAACTTATTTAAAGTAAAATAATAAACACAAATGAGGTAAGATTATGAACAAATTTATGGAACAAGCTATAGCTATCAAAGATGATATCGTAGAATACAGAAGAGTAATTCACAGTAACCCTGAAGTTGGAGCTGAATTACCTAAAACAAAAGCTTATGTAATGGATAAATTAAGAGAATTTGGATATGAGCCAGAAGAAATTTGTGAAAGTGGTATAGTAGCTACTATAGAAGGTTCAAAACCTGGGAAAACATTTTTATTAAGAGCTGATATGGATGCTCTACCAATGGCAGAAGCAACTGATTGTGATTTCAAAGCAACTAATGGAGCAATGCACTCATGTGGTCATGATATGCATACAGCAATGCTTTTAGGTGCAGCAAAATTACTTAAACAAAATCAAGATGAAATAGAAGGTACTGTTAAATTAGTATTCCAACCAGATGAAGAAGGATTTACAGGTGCTAAAAAAATGATAGAAGCAGGTGTGCTTCAAAATCCTAAAGTTGATGCAGCAATGGCAATGCACGTTAACTCAGGAACTCCATCAAACTTAGTTGTATGTGGATTAGGTACAAGTATAGGTGGATGTAACAGATTCAGAATAGTTGTAAAAGGAACTGGATGCCACGGTGCTCTACCAGAAACAGGAGTAGACCCAATAAACATAGCTGCTCACATATTCTTAGCTATACAAGAAATAACAAGTAGAGAAATACCAGCTACTAAACCAGCTGTTATAACAATAGGTAAATTTGCAGGTGGAGATGCACCAAACATAATACCAAACGAAGTTGTTATGGAAGGTACAATAAGAACTTTAGAAAAAGAATTAGGAGAACAAATCTTCAGCAGAATGAATGACATAGTTACTTCTACTGCTAAAATGTTTAGAGGAGAAGCTGAATTAATAGAATTATCTTCTGTACCACCACTAGCTAATAACAAAGAATTAGCAAACGAAGTTACTGGATACATGAAAGATATCGTTGGAGAACAAGGTATATTCTTATTTGAAGGTGGCGGAATGGGTTCTGAAGACTTCGCTTCTTACTCATATGAAGTACCAAGCCTTTATGTTATATTAGGTGCTGGTGCAAAAAATGAAAATCCTTTATATGGTGTGCCAATGCACAACGAAAAAGTTGTATTTAACGAAGATGTATTACCAACAGGTGCTGCTATGCATGCATACAGTGCTATAATGTGGTTAAAAAACAATAAATAATTTATAAACAAAAATCTGTAGGAATTTTCCTACAGATTTTTTTAATTTTCCTCAATAAACCATGTATCTAGAGATTTATTAAAGTAGTGAGTTTTAAATTCTGTTATTTTATAGTCCTGAATATCATTAAGGTTCAAAGGTTCACAAGATAAATAATCATTAATTTCATTGAAAGATTTTGATTTCATAATAAAAAATGGACCACTCATATCGCTTTTAGTAGCTGTCATTAAAATTAAACCATTATCCATAGCTTTTTTAGAATAATTAATATGATCTTGCATGATATTTTCTGGAATGGGAGGGGATTTTTTTAGTATTCCTTCAACAAAAAAATATTTCATTTTAGAAAACTCCTTTTATTAATAGTTTCAACTAATTGAGAAATTACATGTGTGGTATATTTTAATTAAAAGGCTTTCCGTTTATTTCCAAAAATATACTGTTTAAATTTATTGAAAAAGTATATTAATTATAATGTATATTAAATAGCAAAATGATAGGAGGGGTATATATGGAAGAATCAAAAGCAATTGAGATGATAAAGAGGATTCCTACTATTATACAAAATATAGAAAATCCTACTGATGAAATGAAATTACTAGCTATTAGTAAAAATGGACTAGTATTAAAATATATAAAAAATCCCACAAAAGAAATGCAGGAATTAGCCATAGAAAATAATGTGCGGGCAATTCAATATATAGAAAATCCCAGTGAAGAAATGATGATAAAAGCTGTAAATGAAGGATGGAGTATATTAGATTATATAAAAAATCCAACGGATAAAGTTATAAAATTGGCCATAAATCAAGCTGGTTGGGCAATTCAATATGTTAAAAATCCAAGTGAAGAGCTACAATTACTGGCGGTGAGAAAAAATTATGATTCATTAAAATATATAGAAAATCCTAGTGAAAAAGTTCAGTTGGAAGCTATTAAAATTTCTTATGAATCACTTAGATATTTAAAATCACCAAGTTTAAATTGTCAAATTATGGCTATTAAAAATAATGAATCAGCTATACAATTTATAAAAGATTTGAATGAAACTAAAATTAGTGAATTTTTAAAAGTTAATATTTTAGTTATTAAATATATTACAAAAGAAATAAATAAAGTTGATATAAAAGAAATTTTAAAAGAAGTTTTATCAAAAGAAGATGTAGAAGAAAAATATGTTAGGGATTTTTTACATTGTTCTATGATAGATAGAAATAGTGAAATAGTACCAATTGATAAAATTATGTTTATTCACAAATATGGCAGTAAAAAATCAAAAAAAATAGCAGTAGATGAAAGGTTAAAAATGATTTAGGAGAGATTGACTATGAATTTTATAGATACATTAAAAAGTGTGGAATTAGTGTTAGAAACAAATGAAGTACCATTAATAATTGGAGAAAGTGGAATTGGAAAAACTGCTTTGGCAAAAAAATTAGCTAAAGAAAATAATTGGAGTTTAGTAGTTATTGATGGAAATCTTCTTAAGGAAGGGGAAATTGGAGGACTTCCAACGGTAGAAAATTATGCAGGAGGAAAAACTACCTTATATGCTGTACATTATAAATTAAGAGAAATTGATGAAGAAATAACAAAAGGCAAATCAGTACTTTTATTTATAGATGAAATAAATCGTTGTGAACATACAGTTCAACAAGAACTTATGAATTTAATATTAAATAGAGAAATAAACGGTTATAAATTAGATGAAAATGTGAAAATATTAGCTGCAATGAATCCATCGAGTAAATATGGGTCAGATTTTGATTATCAAGTTGTAGATATGGATGCAGCACAAGAAAATAGATTTGTATGGCTAAATATGGAGCCAGATTATAATCAGTGGATAAAATGGGCAATAGAAGCAGGAATAGAACAAAAGGTAATTGAATTTATTTCTACTTTCCCAGAATATTTACACAAAATAAATGAAGATGATGTGAGGGCAACACCTAGAAGTTATGAAAGAGTTTCAAAAAGTTATAAAATTTATAAAAATCAACAAGATACAATACCAAGATCTGTGTTTTTAAATGTTATAAAAGGAAATGTTGGAAAAGTTATAGCAGAAGAATTTGTAAGTTTTATCGAAGCAGACTCAAAGCCACTAATATCATTTGAAGATATTTTTGAAGGCGAAATTTTAAGCAATCAAGTTATAGAAAAAATAAAAAATGAAAGCCATACAAGACTTTATATTTCAGCAATGAATATATTAAAAATGCTAGATATTAGAATGAAAGACGAAAATGAATCTGATTTTTATATGAGTAGGTTTATGGATTTCTTAAGGGAATATCCTGTTGATTTAATGGTGGGAATAATGAAAGATATAAAAAATAGTTATGAAAATGTATACAAAAAGGCTATAGACAATGAAACTTTTGTAGAAGCTTACTTTGAAGCATACAGTATGATAAGGGGATAAATTATGAAAAGTTATTTTGAAAAACAAACAAAAGAACTTTATGACAGAGCAATTAAGATAGTTGATATTACTCATATGTTAAAATCAAATAAAAAGGGAGAAAAATTTGATATATCAACAGATGAAAACTTTAAAAAAGATTTTTTCTCCCTTGTAGATAAAGTAAATTTAAGTCTTATGGAAGATAAGGAAAACTTCTATGGTTATTTTTTATTTCAAATGGGAAGAGAAATAAGATTTGATATAACAAGTGCCACATCAATAAATTTTAAGGATGCAAAATATGTAATGTATTTTAATCCCATAATATTTTTAGAACTTAATATGGAACAAATGCAAAGTACAATAAAACATGAAATACTTCATGTTTTATCACAGCATTTAATTAGATTAAAAGATTTTAAAGATAAATACAGCACTTTGGCATTAAATTTAGCTATGGATGTGGTGGTAAATCAATGTTTAGATTGTTTATGTCCTTATTCCATAACATTAGAATATATCAATAATAAATATAATTTAAACTTAGAAAAATTTAAAACTTTTGAGTATTATTTAGAAAAAATTCAAACAGAACTTGATTTGCAAGAAGAAAATGACGAGGGCGAAATAGTTGATAATAATGAAAATGTAGCAGTTGATTTTGACGCTGAAAAAACTCATGATATTTGGGAAGAATGTATAGAAATTGATGAGAAAACACTTAGGGATTTTACAGAAAAATTTGCTGATAATGCTAAAAAAGGAAGTGTGCCAACTTATATAGAGAATATGATAAAATCTCTTAAAAATAGTAAAGGAGAACTTCCTTGGAATTTATATTTGAAAAAATTAATGGGAACTATTGAAGCAAATAAAAAGAAAACTATTACTAGGAGAAATAGAAGACAGCCAAACAGACTTGATTTAAGAGGAGAACTTCGTGGACATAAAGCTGAAATTGCTGTAGCAATTGATATAAGTGGAAGTATAAGCGACGAAGAATTTAAGCAAGCCATAAAGGAAGTTTTAACTATTGTAAAAAGCCATAATCAAGAAATTACAATTATAGAATGTGATAAAGAAATTAAAAGAACTTATAAAGTTAAATCGCCAAAGGATATCAAAGAAAGAGTAGCCAGTGGTGGAGGAACTAAATTTTTACCAGTATTTGAATATGCAAATAATAAAAAAATCAATTTACTTATTTATTTTACTGATGGAAAGGGTGAAGAAAAACTAGAAATTAAACCAAGAGGATATAAAACTTTATGGGTGATTTCAGGAAGAGGAGAAAAACTATCCCTGCAAGAACATTTTGGAGTAGTAAAAAAACTTAGCAAAGTTGAAATAAAGCAAGATGTAATTGATATGAGTGATGTTAGAAGTGATGGTTATTCAATGAATAATCAAGCTCCGATTTTATAAAAATACTGTTTCTCAATAATTTTGAGAAACAGTATTTTTATTTAAGTTTATTATTTATTCATGAACTAAATCAGAATTTTTAGCTGGCATAATAAAAATTATAAATCTAATTAATGTATATATTACCAGTAAGGTAGCAATAATAGTTTGGAATAATACAAGATAATTTATAAAAGGAATTGCATATCCATTATTAGCTAAAAAATTCATAGTTATTTTCATTGAAATGGCGCTAATTACAAATGGGAATGTAAAAGCAGCATAACTTGGATAAAATGGCATTTTTAAATATTTAGGTAAATTACATAAAACTATTATATAAATGATTAAAGATAAAACTGCTAAACATCCAATCATTATAAGAGATTTTACTTCAACAGATTGTATATATCCAGCAAGACATAAACTTACAGGTGCTGTATATATACAAAATAATGGTTTTGCCGGTTGTGGAATTTCTTTATATTTTATATATCTATTAGTAACTACTACTAATAAAATTAAACAAGAAACTAGTCCAAACCAAAATGCTAAGCTACCTATATTTGTTTTTTCAAAGATAGGTGCAGAAACGCTTGAAACTACTATTCCCACATAAACTATATAATAACTAGTAAATACTTTCTTTATATCAAATTTAAATATAAATTCTTTAGTGAAATATACAATTAAAAGAATGTGTAAAAATATAGCTAGATACCAAATGTAAATGGCGCTAAATCCTATATAGGGCTTAATGTAAGCAGATAAAAGCATCAATGCCATAGGAAACGTTCCAGAAACACTAGCCATAATTGGATTTTTCATATCTTCCTTTATCATAGAAGGATATAATACACATTTACAAATTAATAAAATTCCTAATATGGCTGAAATAAGACCACAGATTAGTCGAATAGATTCTGAGTAACTTTGAAGTAAGTTACCTAAAGTAGCAAATCCAAGCATAACTCCTGCTAGAGGAATTGGTATTTTTTTTATCATAATCATTAACTCCTATGCATGTTCTACAACATCAATATTAATTAAATTAAGTTCTCTTATAACTATTTCAGCAACTTTACTAACACTTACTTCTTTTTTTATATTCATACTTAACCTCCAAAAAAATAAATTTATGCATTTTATAGTATAAAATATAAAAAATATTATTCAAATTGTAAAAATCTATATAACAAAGGTAGTTATAGATAAAATTTATAAATGATATATAAAATAAAAAAATTTAAAAAAATTGTTTAAGGAAGAAAAAAGTAGGTATAAATATAACGTAAATAAAAATAAAGTTAGAAAATTATTAAATTAATATAAATTATATGGGAGGAAATTGAAAGATGAAAAAATTCGTATGTACAGTATGTGGATATATACACG
>USRS01000013.1 GCA_900557165.1 uncultured Clostridium sp. | reverse complement strand
TGTATCGGGTACTGGATATGGGCTTTACTGAAGCCAATCAGGCTCTGACGGACATAGCTCCCTTAGTTCCTGAAAAATTTAAGGCGTTGGGACATCAAGGGTGGACGGCTATGCCTGTTACCGGTTCACCTCAATGGTATACATTAGTCACTTCACTTATCTTGGGAGTTGGAATCGGTTGTCTTGCGCAGCCTCAGTTGGTTGTGCGTTTTATGACGGTTGAAAGTAGCAAACAACTAAACCGTGGGGTTTTTATCGGGTGTTTTTTTCTGATTATTACCGTAGGTGCTATTTATCATGCAGGTGCATTGAGCAATCTTTTCTTTCTTAAGACCGAAGGTGTTGTAGCTACGGAAGCAGTCAAAGATATGGATAAAATCATCCCATACTTTATAAATAAGGCAATGCCGGATTGGTTTGCCGCTCTTTTTATGCTCTGTATCCTTTCTGCCAGCATGTCTACACTGAGTTCACAGTTTCATACGATGGGAGCTTCGGTTGGTTCCGATATTTATGGTACTTACAAGCCTCGTTCACGTGGTAAATTGACTAATGTGATCCGTTTGGGAGTTTTATTTTCAATTTTAGTGAGTTATATTATCTGCTATATGTTGCCCAACGATATTATAGCCCGTGGAACTTCTATTTTTATGGGTATTTGCGCTGCAGCTTTCCTGCCGGCCTATTTTTGTGCTTTATATTGGAGACGTGCTACCCGTCAGGGAGTGATGGCAAGCCTTTGGATAGGGACTATAGGTAGTTTGTTTGCGCTGGCCTTTCTGCACCAGAAAGAGGCTGCGGCAATGGGGGTATGCAGGTGGCTTTTCGGTAAGGATGTGTTGATCGAAGCCTATCCTTTTCCGATGATAGATCCGATATTGTTTGCATTGCCATTATCGGTAGCAGCCGTTATTATTGTGAGTTTGTTAACAGAGAAAGGGAAAAAATAAAATATACTATATGCTGTCAAGGGCTTGCAATTCTTATAATTGCGAGCTTTTGCCCTATTTCAACTTTTTATTTTCTTCTTCTGAATTTTTTAACTTATTCTTATCCATTTAAAACACTTTAGTTAACTTCTTATAAAGTACCTCAGGCTTTTTATAGTAATCATTTACTAATGCGTGAATATCTTCTACTTCTGGTATAAACTCTTTCCCAGCTACAATTACATTAGAAGTATTTTTTATTTCATTTATTCTTTATCTATAGTTCTTTTAGCTCTTGCCATTATATTTCTACCTCCAAAAATAGTTTTGCATCTTGATTAATATCGCTTAGATTCAACCCACTATTAACCTGTAATATGCCTTCTACATCTGAGCGTCTATATAACTCTCTATTCAATTTGTTAATGGAAGTCTTTAGTTTAATCATTATCTAAGTCTAATATTCCATTTAATTGCTTTGTCTTAGGCTTTGATAATAACTTTTGTAGAAATACTTTTTCTCGCTAAATTTTGACATTAATAGACGAAGCTATATTATTTTCTAAGTATTCTTGCACTTTGCTACACCACCAATGTTTGCATCCTATACAAAACTCTTCATCTCCACAAGCTAATATATCATTATCTATATCTATTGTACAATATCCTACACCGTCTTCTGTTTGTATACACTGCTCTAAATTTCTAGGAGCTTCTTCTGACTTCTCTTTATTAAATATAATATCTTTAAGAGCCTTTGTAGATATGCTACGTCTATGCATTTTAGAACTCACAAAATCTGTCATCTCTGAATCAGCATAAAATGAAGAATTTCCTTGATAATAGTCTTGTGAGGATAAGGAAGTATGACCTCCTAACATAGCTATTTCTATAAGCGAACCCCCTTGTAATAACAATGATATAATAAAGCTTTTTTCTGCCAGGGTATCTATTACCGCTTGCCTCTCAACCCTAATAGTATTTAAAAATCCTGCTGTTGAATGAATTTTAAATACCTCTCCAAATATATCATTAATTCTTACTATAGCTTCTGTTGCTTCTTCAAAATTAGTTACATTTCTCATTTATGTTAATATGTTTTTAGTTCATAAATTTATGTCCTTTCATATGAGGTAGTTTTGTAGTTATTATTACTGTAACATAAACATAAACTTATGAACTATTTTTTTATCTATTTTTAGGTGTTGCACTTAATATGATAATTCATCGTACTACTTTATGCTCAACTACAGCATCTTTATTTGTAAGTATCTTTTTCTTATTTAAAAATGTGTAAAATGCTATAAGTATATTTTCTTTTCACAGTAGAGTAATTATTTACTACTAGTTCTTCTTCGCCTTGCTTTTTTATTTTTGTCTTTCTTGTTTCTATATATGTTAAGTATTTAGATGCATGAATAAAATTTAAACCATATATCCCTTCTTCTTATAATATATCAAAACATTCATCTTCACCTAACTCTATTTGTAACTTTAAGTAATTAAGAAAATCACATATTACATATCCATAGTGAATTTTTGTGTTAACAGCTTTTTCTAACATATATACTTCTAGAAATTTAGTTAGAGGGCTAGGTTTCCATACTAATGGATTGGCTTCATCTACTTCTACTATTAGTACTGCATATCTATCTTTTGGTCTCCATCTTGATATATCATTTATCACTTGTTCCTTTACTTTATAAGTATTTGTAATACTTAATAGCTATTATTATATCATCATTATCTTTATTCTATAATATTAAACAAATAACTGATTTAATAGAAAAAATAGCAGCACAAAATTACAATTATAACTCAATGAAAGAAACTTTAAACAATGTTTCTGATGTAGTTCAAGATAATCTGGAGAAGATATTAAAGATGATATGCTTGGAAGTAATGCAGTTATAAATGCAACTTACAAAGCTGCTGAATACTTACCAACAGCTGAAGAAGCTGAAGGATTCTTTCAAAAAATAGTTAACTGGGTAAAAAATTTATTTAGTGAAGACTCTAAAGATAATAACAATACTGACAATAACAACAACGATAATCAAGAAGATTCTAACAACGACTCTTTAAACGTACAAACTGAGTCAGAAGGTCATTTTGATTCTCAAGATAATCAACAAAATTAATTTTTAATATAATTAACCCTAAATTTTAGATGAAAATCTAATATTTGGGGTGTTTTTATTTTGCATTAAGTTCATATAATTTCATTGAAGAATTAATTCTTTTCAATTAGAATAAATGTAAATAGAAAATAAATATTATAGGAGATGGATATGCCTAACAAAAAAAGACTTATAGATGACTTTATTGAATTAGTAAAAATAGATAGTTTAACAGGTAAAGAAAAAACTTTAGCTAATTTATTAGTAAAAAAATTAAAAGAAATTGGATTTGACGTAATCATGGATGAAGCTGGAAAATTTGCTGGTGGCGAAAGTGGTAATGTAGTAGCCACATTAAAAGGAAATCGTCCGGGTAAAAAATTATTATTTACAGCTCATATGGATACGGTAGAGCCAGGAATAGGAGTAAATCCAATTATCAATGAAGAAAAACAAATAATTGAAAGTGATAAAACTACCATATTGGGTTCTGATGATAAGGCTGGTATTGCCGCCATCTTAGAAGCTATGAAAACATTAAAAGAAAAAAATATTTCTCATGGCGATATACAAGTTGTATTTTCCATTTGGGAAGAACAAGGTTTATTGGGAGCAAGATATTTAGATTATTCAAAAATTAATGCTGACTATATTTATGTATTTGATATGGATGGTTCTCCAGGCAGAATAATAACAAAAGCATCTGCCCAAGATAAAATAACTGTTAAAATAATTGGTAAAGCAGCCCATGCAGGACTTAATCCTGAAAATGGTATAAGTGCTTTAAAAGTAGCTTCTTATGCCATAGAAAATATGAATTTATTTAGAATTGATGAAGAAACTACTGCCAACTTAGGCATGATTAATGGTGGAACAGGCACAAACTCTGTTATGTCTGAATTAATTATCCATGGTGAAGCTAGAAGTTTAAATGAGAAAAAATTAGATAAACAAACAAATCATATGGTTGATTGTTTCAAAGAAGCTGCTAGTAAATTTGGTGCTCAAGTTGAAATAGAAGTTGAAAGAGTTTATGATGCTGTTAGCATTGATGAAAATGATGAAATTGTTCAATTAGCAAAAAAAGCTTTTGAAAATATAGGCATAGAAGCTTATACAGACTCTACTGGCGGCGGAAGTGATGTAAATGTTTATGCTGGTAAGGGATATAAATCTGTTAACTTAGCCATTGGTATGACTAATGCCCATTCAGTTAACGAATTTATAAAAATTGAAGATTTATATAATTCATCAAGAGTTATTTTAGAATTAATCAAAGAAGCATAATAATAATGCATGGAATATGAAAATTTTCCATGCATTATTATTATGCTTCTTTCCGCGGAATGTTCTATTAATTACGTCCATTTGTTGTTTTCTAGTTAATTTAATAAAGTTTACAGCATATCCAGACACTCTTATTGTAAGTTGAGGGTATTCTTCTGGATGTTCCATAGCATGAAGTAGAGTTTCTCTAACAAGGACCTTTACATTTAAGTGACAAGCATCTTGTGCAAAAGGTTCTCCAGCCTTTCTACCATCTGGTATAGATCCTGTTTTCTTACCATAAACAACATTTGAAGTTATAGTTAATACTGATTGAGTATGAATAGAATTTCTATAAGTTAGGAATTTTCCGTCACCTTCATATGGAGTGTGGTTACTTTGTATGAAATTTCTAACATCTATTTAGTCTTACCAAATACCATCTTTAAAATCTTTTCAAGCATTTACCTCCATTTGAATTTATCCTTTCTTATGTCAATTTTGAAAACTTTCTTTATTATATATAAATATCCCCAAAGTTTTATATTTTATTGATTTTTCTTTTTTCATAATCTTTTTCTACTTTATTCTTCCAATTTATATCTATATCTCCACATTCTCTGCAACTTGAAATAGTCTCATTCATAACTTCGTAAGTAAGTTTTGTTCCCTCTTCATCACTTACATAATTTGATGCAAATTCTTCAGATATACCAAAATCTTTGGCTGTTGATATGGCATCTATATTGGCACCTAAAAATAAGAATTTCCAATTATATTTTTCCTTTTGACAAGTAATCATTTGACGGATTTGTTCATAGGAATATTCTTTACTTGCATTTTCATAGCCATCAGTAGTTATGATAAATAAAACATTTTCAGCTTTTTTATCATTTTTTGTCACATTTGTCATAAAATTAATTGCATATCCTAGAGCGTCTAATAAAGCTGTACATCCCCTTACATAATAATCCTTGTCTGTAATATTTTTAATATCTTTTATATTAATTCTTTTGTGCAACATTTCTATTTCCTGGTCAAACAAAATAGTAGTAACATTTGCATCTCCATCTTCTTCTCTTTGTTTTTTCAAAATTGAATTAAATCCACCGATAGTATCATCTTCCAAACCTGACATAGAACCACTTCTATCTAGTATAAATACGACCTCTGTTAAAGAATTTTCCTTCATAAAAATACCTCCCTAAAATTTTTTATATCTTTAAATATAGAATACTCTTTTTAAGGAGGTAGTTGGTCGTTTCAAAAGCGACATTTATTAAATTGCTAATAAAGACTGTTCAAAGGCGAACAATGCTTCATTTATAGTAAAAATATCATAGTTTTTATTTTTTATAAAATACTCTATTATTAAGTCAAACTTGTGACTATGAGATAAGCTGTACCCTGCCCTTGATAGCAAGTCATTAGTTTCATCTAACGATAACTCCAAAGCTATGGCTAGAGATAGAGCTGTAGTTTTCTTAGGATTGTAGTCTTTGTTGCTTCGTATTTTTGAGAATAGTTTTCTATCCATATTTGCTTTTTTATAAATTTCTACATCTGTCTTTCCCTTTTCTTCAATAAGTCTTAATAACATCTGAGAAAAAGTTTCGTCCATATTATCTAAAATACGCTCTAAGGATTTCTTATCAAAAGATTTTTCCTCAATAATTTCTTCCATCTCTAGTAAGTTTATATTTCTTGGGAAATAATTTTCATCTTCATAAAAATCATCAATATAATGCTTTATATTATGGTATAATTTTTCACTTAGGCAAACAACTTCTCTATTAAAAACTACAAGGTAAATATCCATGTCATTATCTTGCAAAAACTCTTTTATAGTTGTAACTGCTATATTTAAGGCTTCCTTTTTAGGATATCTATAAATTCCAGCAGATATTAAAGGAAAGGCTATGGATTTTAAGTTGTAGTCTTTTGCCAACTTTAGCGAATTTTTATAGGCACTTTTAAGATATGTTTCTTCTCCTGAGTTTCCATCTTTGTATACTGGACCCACAGCATGAATGATATATTTAGATTTAAGGTTGTACCCTTTTGTAATAACAGCATGTCCTACTGGACAAGGTGACAAAAGATTACATTCTTTTTGTAGTTCATCTTTTCCTGCTTTACTAAAGATTGCACCACAAACTCCTCCACCTGCTATTAAGTTTGAGTTGGCTGCATTTACTATGGCCTCTGTTTCCATATTTGTAATATCATTATGTAAAATTTGAAAAGGCATTTAGGCGACCTCCGTTTATCTAATATTCTTATTTAGATTATAGCATTATGAGTTTATTTTACGTTTTATATAATTTTGATATAGCATAACAATCATATCCACAAGTTAATTACAGATACACTAGTACAACATGTACACCAAGATAATTTTGCTGTACATATGATGTTTAAATGCTGTATTTCTCAATATTTTACATATAAAAAGTACACCTTTTGATGCACTTTTATACTTTTGTAATATTAAGTTTTCATTAACTATACTAAATAAATTTAAATCTTTTCAAAATTATTCAATTCTTCCGACTTAAAATCAAATACTATATGCATTTTCACCATATTTGATGATATATCATAAAAATCATTGATATCATTTTCTATCTCTTTAATTAAACTCTCTTCATTATTAGCTAAAATCTCCACCTCTTCTGAATCCTTATTTACTCATTTCCTTACTCTTCTCAACACAAGCCTCAACAGCCTTAATCACAGCACCTCTAAACTTCTCTTCCTCAAGTACCTTCACAGCCTCTATAGTAGTCCCCCCTGGAGAACAAACCATATCCTTAAGCTCCCCTGGATGTTTGCCAGTTTCAAGCACCATCTTAGCCGCCCCAAGCACACCTTGAGCAGCAAATTTATAAGCATCAGCCCTTTTCATACCAGCAAGAACTGCCCCATCAGCTATAGCTTCAATAAACATAAAAGCATAAGCCGTAGATGAACCACTAGCTCCTATTACTGCATGAATTAAATCTTCATCCACTATTTCACTTTTTCCCAAAGAATCAAATAAACCTTTTACAAAAATCAATTCATCTTCACTTATATTTTTATTTGGCGAAATAGAAGTCATCCCTTCTCCAACTAAAGCTGGAGTATTTGGCATAGTTCTAATAATTTTTTTATCCTCACCTATAATTCTTTGAACAGACTCAATAGTTTTACCTGCTGCTATAGTAATCACTATTTTTTCCTTATCTATCTCATCTTTTATTTCTTCCAAAACTTCATCATATATATTTGGCTTTACTGCTACCACAATTAAATCAGCAAACCTAGCTACTTCCTTAGAATCTTTAGTTACATTAACTTTATATTCATTTTTTATTCTTTCTAAAGTCTTATCACTTTTTGTAGATGCTATCACGTGCTCATTATCTATAATTCCAGAATTAACTATACCTCCTAGAATTGCTCCACCCATATTTCCTGCACCTATAAATCCTATTTTTTTCATAAGCATCCTCCTTATTTCCTTTATAAATCAATTATATCATTGCCTTTTTGTTACAGAAACAAATTTGTTGTTTTTAATATAAAACCTCCATAAATTATCCTTATCTTCTTCTGCATAATCTATATTTACTCTTTTATCTTTCACAATTTCAAAATCATCATCTTCATTATCTACTATGTAAAGCTCTTTGTCTAAAATATATTTTCCACTTAAACTTCTATCTATATTTAAAGCTTTACACAACTTTCCTGGACCATTGGTTAAATTTTTTCTTTGATAACTAGTAAGTTCATCATAAGATTTTCCAAATCTATTTTGAGATATTTCTTCTAAATTTTGAACTGGCTCCACAGCTCTAATTAAAACACAATGGGGTATATTTTCCCTATTAGCAGAAATATTTAAACAATTATACATACCATAAATTAAATAAACATAAATATGCCCACCTTCCAAGTACAGTGGACCTGTTCTCACACTTTTTCTATTTTTATAAGCATGGGCAGCCTTATCATTTTCTCCCATATAAGCTTCTGTTTCCACTATTTTTGTTACAATTTTTTTATTATCATATTCTCTAATTAAATATTTATTTAATAACTTTTGTGCCAAAGTGATGCTGTCATCATAAAAAAATTCTTTATTCAAATTTATGTCCTCCTATAAAATATCAAGTTTAATATTAATTTTATTATAACTCCATTATCTTCAATTATTGCTCATATTATGACATTAAACTATAATTAATTTATAGACATATACAGGGGGGATTACAATGAAAACTTTAGGCATAATTGATATTGGATCCAATTCAATTAAGTTAATAATTGTTGAAATAAATAATAATTTATACAGAGAGGTTTTTCATAAAAAATTTCAAACTAGGTTATCAGAATTTGTTGGAAAAGAAAGTAAAGACCTTTCTCCAGAAGGTATGAAAAATTTCTATGGAATCATTTTCACCTTAAAAAAATGCTGTGATAAATACAATTGTGATGAAATAATAGCTGTGGCTACAGAATCACTTAGACAAATAAATAATTCATCAGAAATAATAAATGATATATCAACTGCATTAAATGTTAATATAAAAATTTTATCACCTACAGAAGAATGTTACTTGGGGTATGTTTCTTCTATTCCTAAAGATTTATATGATTATGTTCATATAGATATTGGCGGTGGTAGTGTGGAGATTGGTCTTATAAAAAATAAAGTTCTCATAGAAAGTATAAGCATTCCCATGGGTGCTTTGAAAATCACCAATAAGTTTCACATTCATGAAGGAATATCCAAGGAAGAAGAAAATCATGTTCAAGAATATATATATCATAAACTAAGCAATGTGCCATGGATAAACGGGTGTAAAAACTTACCCGCCGTAGTTATCGGTGGTTCTATTAAAACTATAGGTAGAATTCATCAAAGGGAACAAAATATTTCTTCCAATATTCATGGTTATGTTTTGTTTAGTCATGATATTGAGTTTTTATTATATAAATTTAGACGATTGTCTTTGCAAGATATAATGGCTACTACTGGAATCTCACAAAGTCGTGGAGATATTTTACTAGGAGCTTTAATTACTTTAAATAGTATTATTTCTTATTTACAATCTTCTAAAATCATTATAAGCAAATATACTATCAGAGATGGTATTATTAATGATTACATAAAAAAAAACTAGTTTTACTCTAACTTTTAATTGATAAATTAAAAAGTAACTACCTTAATTCATATGTAAGATAGTTGCTTTTTAACGCTTTAATTCATTTTTTTAGCAAACTTTTCTATTAAATCCATCTCTATCTTAGGCTCTTTAAATCCTTCATTAAATCCATTAATTTTTTTAAGGGATTGAAAAATCATCAATATGATTTATTAATTTATTAACTACATCTTCTTTACTTTCTGACACATCATATATTGATATCAACATATAAATTGGCTAGTAAAATTCTAAAGCCAGCTGATAAGGATCATTTTCCTTAAAAACTCCCACCTTTATCATTTCTTCAAAAAGCTTAGACAAATAATCTATTACTCCCCCTGCCAAGTGTTTTTGATACGCCTTAGCCATTTGAGTCATATCTCCTTGGGGTACTTTCAACTCTTCATACTTTTTTATTTGTTCTTCTTCCATCTTCTTAATTATACAGTCAAATATATCTTGCTTATTTGAATGAAAATTGTCCCTTGTTGCTGCTTCTATACATATATATTCCCCCCAAGCAAATAAGATAAAAATATGTCTTCCCCAATAATTAATTTCTTCTCTTTTTTTCCAAAGAACAATCATATAACAAATAATTCCCACAATTAAAATTATTTTAAACAAAATAAAACTAGCCTTTTCTTGCAAAGCACAAGAAAAAGCTAGTTTAAATTGTTTTATATTTTTATAAAATTGTACCAAATACTATAGATACAACTACTATCTGAACTACAGCTAAAGCAATTGTTAATGGTAAATTTGTTCCGCCTTTTTTTCTTAATACAGCTTCTTTGTCATGTGGGAATATCATAGATGCTTTTTTAATATTTCCTTCCACATGGTCTAAGTATAATGCATTTGCATATACTGCTATCCCAACTAAAATACAGAAATTAAGTATTGATCCAATATATGGTGTTTGTAAAGCCACCATACTTAATAATAAAAATGCACCTGCTTTAAAATACATTTTTCTATATACCATCCAATAAATACCCATGAAAAATGCAGCCCAGTTCCAAGATATACTCTTGCCACTTTCCTTCATTTTATCAAATTTATTTTTATAGAATTTTTGATTATTTTGTACAAATACACCTACTAAATCTACCTCTGTATTTACATTGATTTTTGATTCTTCCATATGTTTATTTCTCCTTGCTGATTTATTTAATTAAATAATTGTCCCTCTTTTACTTCTTTTTTCTTTTCTGGAAACTTTTTATCAAATATTTCTAATTCCTCATTATCAATATTATAACAGTCATCAAAAACAAAGCATCCACTAATGTTTTCCAATGCATCATCTTTTAAACATTTTACCATAAAAAATGGTGCTTCATCTTCTAGAGGTACTCCTTCTATATGAATATTGTAATTTGATGCTGATTCAAATCCGAATCTTTTATAATAATTTTCATTTCCAGTAATAAATACTGCTAAATATCCCATTTTAGCTGCTTTTTGTAGAGAAATTCTAATAAGCTTGCTTCCTATTTGTTTATTTTGAAATTTAGGATTTATGCTAATTGGTCCAAAGGATATAAATTTATCATTTTCAACGCCATTTATATTTCCCTTTGTATAAACAATATGTCCAACAATTTTATTGTCATAAAGTGCTACAAGTTCTAAATCTTTAATTGAACTTTCATCTCTATGTATATTATGGACTACTAAATGCTCACTACATCCGGGTCTATACACATTCCAAAAAGCCTCTCTAGTTAAAACTTCTATTTCGTCATAATCATCTTCTTCTATTTTTCTTATAACTAGACTCATAATTCCCCTCCATTACAAATAAAATTTTAATTGATATTATATGTCAGTATACATTCAATTTTATTATATCATATTCAATAGTTTCATATATATTATATTTTCTAAAGCGTACTATTAATAAACAAAAAAGTGCTAAAAATTTAAAATAGTTAGCACTTTTTTCATATTTATTTTTTATTTTAATAATTATCATATCCACAATAAGGACAAGTACCATCATCATTTATAGTCGCTGAACCACAGTTATTGCATTGTGAGCTATGTTCTGCATTTTCTTCAGATTGTTCTGGGTAATTTTCTTCTTCTGGTGGGTCTGACTGTTGAAAACCACAGTCTGGACACATAACTCCATTATATTTTAGAGAGCCACAATCTGGACATGACTCTGGATCTGATTGTTGAAATCCGCAATCTTTACACACTACTCCATTATAATTTGTTGAACCACAATTTGGGCATTTTTGAGTTTTTTTAGTTGATGATTCTTTCTTTTTATTTGTTGATTTATTTTGATTATTCTTTGATTCACTATTTTTATTTGTTGATTTTTTATTTTCTGAATTATTAGTGTTATCTTTTTGTTGAGTTGATGTTAAGTCAATTTTATAAGTATCTGTATTTTCCATATCATTCAAAATATCACAAACCTCTTTGCTTATCTTAGTTAAATCATAATTTTTAATATAGTTTTTTAAATTTCTTAATTTATCTTTATATTCTTCATTTTGAATCATTTCATCAGTTATATTTTCATTTAATTTTTCTATTTTCTCCCTACAAACTTTATCATTATCTTTGTTTTCATTTATAGATATATACATATCCTTTAAAACTAATTTTATTTCTGGTAAAATATCCGTCCTTTCTTCTACTTTACTTGTTTCTTTTTCTTGCTTATTACTTTCATCATTTCCTGTACAACCAATAAGTCCTAAACTAAAAATTAAAGGTATTATTATTAATATTTTTTTCATTATACAACCCCTCGCATATTAATATAACTTATATGTATATTATATAAAACTGAGGTTGTAACTTTAATTCCCCAAATGGGTAATTTTTCAAAACTTTACCGTGTTTAATTCTGCTTTAGAGTGAACATCCAGCTTTCTATATACTTTTTTCAATGTCATTTTTACTGTTTCTGTAGAAATAAATAATCTCTTTGATATCTCCTTTGTGGTAATTCCCCTTTGGGCAAGAAGTGCTATTTCTCTTTCTCTTTTTGTAAGAGATGATTTATCATTGTCAAAGTCTTTTTTTATTTTTTCTATACCCGTTGATAATTTTTTATGCAAATCTAATATTTTATTTAAATCATAAACATATCTTTCATTTTTCTTTTTATCAAATTCTTTACAGTTTATAATGTTTTCAATATGATATCCATATTCACTGAGTATAAAATATACTTTATCTTTTAAAGCTATTTCAAAAACTTTTTCAATAGTATTTACTGATTTTTCATAATTTTTTAGATAAAAATAAGAAATGGATATATGAATTAAATTGTAAAGTTTTGTTGTTAAGTAATGCATTTTTTCACTCTCTTCAATAAAAATATAACTTATTCTAATAAGTTCATTATATCTTTTTTCTTCTAATAAAATTTTCCCATAAATAATATGAACATAGGGTTTGCCCAAAATATAAGAGTAATTCGATATACTTTTTTCATTAAAAAGCCAAGGTTCTATTTCTTCTTTTTTATCTATACTAAGCATAATATATGCTCTAATCATATCTTCTGTAGATTTTAATATTTGATTATTTCCAATTAAAATTGGCCTTTTTATATCATCTATTACTTTTTTTAGTAAAAATGAATCTCCTCTCAAAATAGCAATTTTTCCTAATATACATTGAATGCAGTAATATATACTAATTTGCTTTGCATCATCTACTATATAAAGACCTTTATAACAAAGACTTTCTGCTAATTCATCTTCGCCTCTCATCAATAAAACTTCTGCCTCCATGGTGATATCCGCTCCACTACCATGATTATTTGTAAGCTTCATATAATAAGGCATACATTCGTTCATATAAATAAGTTCATTATCCAATTGGCCACTATCTCTCCAATACATATAAAGTATGGATGGAGAGCCAAAAGTCCAAGGCCCTGTAAAAATTATCAACTCAGATTTGCCACCTAATAATTTATATGCCATTTTGTGCTTTTCACTCATTTTCCTTATGTCATTATATTCTGTGAAAGAAAGTAAAAAGATAAACTCTCCTTTTATTTTTTTGTATGTTTTTTCATCCATATTATCTGGATTTTCAATTATGTTACTTATAATTTTAATTACTTCTTGAAATTTACTATAAATGCCATAACAAAATAATTGCAGTCCAAAAGTAATAAGTATGTTGGGATATTTTTTTAATATATTTTTTGGACATTCATCTAAAATATTTATTATTAATTTGTTTACATCGCTATTTATATTATCTGGAAAGTCATTCACTTTGATGGGAAGGGATAATAATTCATCATAATTTTTTATTTTTTGAAAATAGCAAGCTGCTTGAAAGCTATCTTTTTTGTTCTTAAAAAATAAAGCTGCCTTTTCATAGGTATTTTTTCTAAAAGATTCTGATTTAAAATTATAAAAATAGTCCTTTAAATAATCTTGTAATATATTGTGTAAATAGTATAATTGCTTTTCTTCATAATACCTAATGAAAATATTGTCTCTTAACAAGTAATTTATATTAGGTGGTAGTTTTTCATATTCACTCATATAACTAATTTGATTTAAACTAAATCCATCAAATATACAAAGAGATAATAATAAATTTTTTTCTTCATCATTTAATTTTGACCATATAGCATGATCTATTAAAGTTTTTAAATTTTGATTATATTCAAATTTTCCAAAATTAAGATAATTAATCATCTGTAATTTTATGGCAGAAATCCATCCTCCACTATAATCATATATATTTTTAATTTGAGATTTATCTAAAGATATATTATTTAATTTAAAATATTTTTTAATATCCTTTTCTTCAAATAAAAAATTGTCTGCTGTAATTATATGATAATCAAAATAACATAAACTATCTAAATCTTTCTCTTCTAGCTTCTGTGTAATAATTATTATATGAAATTTATCACAGCTATTTAAAGACAATGCTCCTATAATTTCTTTTTGAATATTATTTTTTATAAGTTGATAATTGTCTATTATAAATAAAGTTTCTGCCTCACAGTTAATATCCATCATAATACTAGATATATCTGATAAAGTATCTCTTGTGGGAACACCCATATGTTTAAACTTTTCCCAAGCTTTTATGTCAATTTTTTTGAAAATATCGTAAATTTGTTGCCATGTTTTTTCATGGGATTCTCCAAAGGAAGTATACCAGTATATATTAAATTCATTAAATTCTTCTTTATTTAAATAAGTTCTCATGCTGGTTGTCTTACCAAATCCAGAAGGCGCTTCTATTAATGTCAGTCTTGAAGTTTGTATAATATTCAATTGACTTAGTATTTTTTTTGATAAATAACTATTATTCATTTTTAACATATTACCACCCCCCTTTAAAATAATTATATTATAAGTTAGCTTCAATAAGTTAGAAATAAAAAAGATGTATCTGCAATACATCTTTTTTATGTTTATATAATATTTTCAATTATTTCTTCCTTATGATTTTCTTCTAGATTAACTATCCTATGGCAAACTTTATCTAAAAGACTTTTATCATGACTAATAACTATAAGACCTATATTATTTTCTTTGCAATATTTTATAACAACCTTCCAAATTTGAGCTTGAGTTATGGCATCTAACATAGTTGTCATCTCATCTGCTATTAAAAATTTAGTATGTGGACTTAAAGCTCTAAGTACACAAAATCTTTGCAGTTCACCTCCAGAAAGTTCACTGGGCCATCTATTTAACCATTCTTTTTTAATTCCCATGGCTTCAATCATTTCATCACTTACATCATAAGCTTCATTTAATATTTTTTTCATTTTCCATTTTGGATTTACTGATTTTTCTGGATGTTGAAAAATCAACTGCACTGGATTAAATATATTTTTTATTTTATTTTGACCACCCAAAACAACCTTTCCTCTATCAGGTTTTATATATCCAGCTAATATTTTTGCAAAAGTAGTTTTTCCAAATCCACTAGGTGCAAACAAGCCCACTATCTCATCACTATTTACAGATAAATTTATATCTTTTAATATATATTTATCATCTCTATATTTAAAATTTATATTCTCAGCTCTAAGTTGCATACAAACATCTCACCTTTCCCTTTCTAATTTCCTTCATTTCAGGTTTTATGTTTTTACAATCAGCCCTTCTTTTATCACATCTATCATAAAATAAACATCCCGTTACTAATTCATTGGCAAGAGGCTGACTTCCACCAATAGGTTCAAAATTATTATTTGGTAGAGCATTAAGTAAAGCCTTTGTATAAGGGTGCCTTAAATTCATTCCATTATTTTTAAAATCTTCCACAGGGGCAATTTCTAAAGTAGTTCCTCCATAAAATATTGCAACTCTATTAGCAATTTTAAGCGCTGCATTTATATCATGAGTAATTAAAAGCAATGCACATCCCCCATCAGCTAAACTTCTAAAATCATTTAATGCCTCATTTAAAGATTTTTCATCTAAGCCAGGTGTCGGTTCATCTGCTATAATTACTTCACAGTTGGATACTAAAGCACTTGATAAAAAAACTTTTCTTGCCATTCCTCCAGATAATTGAAAAGGATAATATTTTTCTACTTTCTCAGGCAAATCATATTTTCTAAATATATTTTTTAGTATATTATTGCTATTTTTCTTATCTTTAATAGATATTTTGACTTGTTTTCCAACTTCCATAAGAGGGTCTAGATAATTTACTGATTGTGGAATAAAGACAATTTCTTTTCCTCTAAGCTTTTCTTTTCTTTTTTCATCTAATATTTCATCTTTATAAATTATACTTCCCTTAGTCTGTGCATTTGAAGGAAGTATACCAAGTATTGAATGGGCAAGTAAACTTTTACCTGATCCACTAGAACCTACAACTGCCAAAATTTCACCTTTATACAAATCAATATCTAAATTATTTATGGCTTTTGAATCTATTCTTTTAAGTCCTTTAGTATATTGACTAAAGGATATTTCCAAATTTCTAACACTTAAAATTGGTTTTTCATTCATAATTACCTCCTAATTATAAGCTGTTTTAGGATCTATTAATTTTCCTATTTTTTTGCCCATATTATCCACCATCATAGAAACTAAAACTAAAGATAAACCTGGAAAAAATGCTAACCACCATTTCCCACTAGTCAAATATTTCATAGCTTCTGATAAAATAATTCCTATGGCTGGTTCATGGGACTGTAACCCAAAACCTAGAAACGTTACAGATGCTTCATGAAGTATGGCATGGGGGAAAATTAAAACTATTCCAACTAAAAGTTGAGGTATTATATGAGGTAAAATATGATTTTTAGCTATATATAAATTTGATTTCCCAAAGTTTTTAGCTATTTTTGTATAATCAGCTTCTTTTACTTGCATAACTTCTGCTCTAATTATTCTTGTTAGTGATGTCCAGTGAGTAAGAGATACTCCCATAACAATCCCCTTTAGTCCACCTCCTGCTGCCATGGAAATTAAAATAATTATCAATGTATGAGGTACTGATAAAACTAAATCTATAAACCAAGTTATAACTGAATCAACTCTTTTACCGCAAGTAGGTCCAATTACACCTAAAACAACTGCTATTATTCCACTTATAATAGAAGATAAAACACCTATTTTCATACTTATGCTAAGTCCTTTTAGAGTTCTAAAAAACATATCACGTCCTATCCAGTCTGTTCCAAAAATATGATTTAAAGATGGACTTTGATTTTTATTAATTAAATCTATACTAAATTTTTCTGGATTTATTACACTGCCTGCTATAATTATAACTATAAAAAATACTACGAATATGCTTAAAGACAATATAGTTTTCTCCCTTATTCCAAACTCAAAAGAAGTGAATTTTCTTTTTTCACTACATTTTATATCGCTCATTAAGCTTCCTCCCCTCTTTTGATTCTTGGATCAATTACTCTATAAAGTAAATCTGCTATCATATTTCCACTATAAACAAATATACATGATATAATTACAATTCCCATAAGCAGTGGTAAATCGCCCTTAAGTCCTGCAGATACTGTTGCCTGACCAAGACCTGGATAAGAAAATACTTGCTCTGCAAATATGGTTCCTGCAAATAATTCACTAAAAGATAAAAATTGTAGTGTTATGGCTGGAAGTGATACATTTTTTATTACATGATTAAAAATTATACTTTTTTTACTTTCTCCACGAGCTTTTGCAAACAAAACATAATCACTATTTAAAACTTCAATAACTTTTTCTCTTGTATGCAAACATATATTAGAAACTGCTATTAAGCTTAAAGTTGCTGATGGCAAAATTATATGTTTTAACAAATCCATAAAAGTGACATCTGCTGAATTTACTCCTATAGGTACTCCAAGTGCTACTGGAAACCATCCAAGAGATACGGAAAAAATCATTATAAATAAAATTCCCAACCAAAATGTAGGAGTTGATATTATTACATAACAGTATCCCCTAATTATTTTATCTATTAATTTATTTTCATTACTTCCACTTACTATTCCCATAATAAATCCTAAAATTCCTGAAATTATCCAAGCTATTATCATTAAATAAAGAGATGCTTTAAATTTTTGACCAATGACTTCTAATACTGGTCTTCTATAAATTAAAGATGTTCCCCAATCTCCTTGTATTATTGATTTAAACCAACACATAAACCTTTCAACCGGAGGTTGGTTTAACCCCCAGTGCTGAGCTATTAATTCCCTTTGAGCTGCACTTACCTTACTACTAGCTCCCACATATGCTGTAACTGGGTCTATTGGCGACAATTCCATAAGTACAAAGGTAACTACACAAAGGGCTACTAGCAAAGTAATTAATCTTATTGTTTTTTTGCCTATAAAAACTCCCAAGCTTTTATTATTTTTCATCCAATATTTCCCCTTTTATCTTTCCATAAATTCAAAGGCGAGGATATTAAAAAATATCCTCAATAATATTTATTATTAACTTATTTTATTTCCATGACCATTGTGTTACATTATCAAATATTCTTCCTCCATGAGGCTGAACTACAGGAGAACCTATATCAAAATTTTCGCTTACTATATAAACATGATTTGCATTTACTAACCAACAATATGGTGCATCTCCTTTTGCTGATGCTCCACTATCTCCATCTAGCTGAACTTTTTGCCAATATTTAAGAGCATCATCTTCACTTTCACAATTTAGAGCTTTATCTATATTTTCATCAACTTTTTTATTGCTATAAAATCCTGCATTATCCCATTCTACAGCAGTGTTGGCAGCTTTAGAATAATATAAATTATAAAGTTCTGATGGATCGCCTGATCCAAATCCAAATAAAACTGCTTCTTTGTGAATATCTTCTAAAATTGTATCCCAAGTTCTTTCTTCTAAAGTAATTTCTATGCCCAACTCTTTAGCCATCTTTTGGAATTCCAATCCTAATTCTTGTCTGTAATTTCCACTTGTATATAATAATTTAAATGATGCTTTAGTATTGTCTTTTTCTAAAATTCCATCATTGTCACTATCTTTCCACCCACCATCACTTAATATTTTTTTCGCTTCATCCATATTGTTGTATTCAGATTCATCAAGAACTGTATCTTTATTTAACCAAGGCATTTTTTCTAATCCAGTAGTTGAAACTGTACCATATCCATTAAGTACGCCATCAACCATACCCTGTCTATCAACAGCTGTATTTAAAGCTTTTCTAATAGCTTCATCACTTGTTACATCATTTCCTATTTCATATCCGCTATCAGTTTTTTCTCCAGTATTTTTAACCATAGGGAATTCCACTCCATAAGTTTCTATACTTGGTATATCTAAAATTTTAGTTCCTTTAACTTCTTCTTTAGCTAAATCACCATTTATAGATGCCATATCAACATCACCTGATTTTACAGCAGCATAGGCAGCATCTGTATCTAAAAATACCATAGTTAATTTTTGTATATTAGCTTTCTCTCCATAATAATCTTCATTAACTTGTGCTATAACTTGTTGCCCCTTATCCCATTGAACAAATTTATACGGCCCAGAACCTATTGGATTATCTTTGAAATTATCGTCATAAGCATGTTTTGGAACTATTCCACAAACACCTAGTTTTTCAACAAAAGTAGACATAGGTCTTGTTAAAGTAAATTGAACTGTTGTATCATCAATAGCCTTTACTTCTTTTATCATAGTTAAATCAACTTCCGTTGAACTTTTTTTAGTAGTTTCATATGTAAAAGCCACATCCTCTGCTGTTAATTTTTCCCCATCAGTAAACTTGACATCATCTCTTATAGTCACTGTCCATGTTAATTTATCATCAGATACTTTATAATTTGTTGCCAAATCATTTTCCCATCCTAATTCCTTATCTCTTTTCATTAAAGTTGAGAAAAATACTTTTGTTATAGAACCATGTCCCCCTGTTATGGCATCAAAACCAGCTTCTGGTTCTGCTCCCACTGCTACAACTAATTCATTATTTTCTTTTCTTTGTTCTACTGCTGATTTTGTTTTATTATCACTGTCTGAAGAAGATGTGTTAGAACATCCTGCTAATGTTCCCATCACTAAAACTAATGATAATAGCCTCGCCATATTTTTTTTTAACTTCATTTCTTATCCCCCTATTTAATCTTAATAAATTTTTGAACAAAAAAAGCCATGAAAGTATAATACCTTCATGGCCTTTTTAATCTTCATGATTAATTTTTTATTTAATTTATGATAAAATTGTAGCATTGCTTAATATCATTTGCAATTATAATAAAAATTTTTTTTATTTTTTTAATGTATTTCATAAACTTCCATTAATTTATCTATATGACTTTTAACTATATAATCTTGTTTTTCTCTAAGATTATATTTTTTGTCCATATATAATGATATTATCACATAAGTTAAAACTGTTATTCTAAATACGTTGCAAAGTAATATTAAAGTTACTAGCAAATAAATTAAGTTTAAACTTTTTTTCTTAAATTTAATATTTATAAAATTTCCTATTAATATATGTGTATCTCTAAAGACAAAGTAATATGATAAATATTGTACACAAGTTATTATGGTTTTTAAGTATACATTACTAAATCTTATATTGCTCATTTCTAAAATATTGACTAATATAATGTATAGAATTGCTGTATAAAAATATTTTTTTCTTATATTCATAAAACTTCCACAGCTTCTAATAGCTCTAACCATAAAATATTTTCTTTTCCCATTTTCACTTAAAATTCTAAGTCTTTTCCCGCAAATAACTGAAATAATATAAATACTAAATACCATCCCAAAAGGAAAAATAGCTATAAGTAAATAATATAAAACTTCAAAGTTTATGTCTGTTATCCATGGTGCAACCTCAATTAAAATAGGTGGTTTGCTTTTCATATAATCTATGTATCCTTGAAATTCTTGCATAAAGCTATATCCAATTATATTTCTAGCATATATGTCTATTAAAACCATAAATACCACACCCATAATCGAACCGATAAATAAATCGTCAAATAGTTGTGATGATTTACTTATTAAATAACCACAAATAAGCCCTATAAGAAAACTTTGGCTAACTAATAAAGCGGCCGCGAAATTTCCCATGACAAATAAAATCAAAATAACACTACTTATACCGCACATAAAAGTATATTTAAAATCACATCTAAAATAAATTAATGCAAATATAATTGGTACACCAAAATCTAAGTAAAGACCATAACCTATACCTGTTGATAATGCTATCATAGTAATTATGATAAATGCTGACGATAATATGGCAGCCTCTGTTAATTTTTTTACTGAACTATTCAATTTTATGCCTCCAAAAACTATTAAATTACATCTAGTATATCACTTTTTTAAGAATTTATCTGTTATAATAAAAGATATAGGTTAAGGTTAGGGGGATTTTTTATGACTTTTGAGCAAATAAAGTCTTTTTTGGCTATAGTAAAATACAATCATTTTACTTTAGCATCACAAGAATTATACATATCCCAGTCATCTATATCAAAACATATTAAATCATTGGAAAAAGAATTAGGAGTTGAACTATTCAATAGACAACATAGAAGTGTTAGACTTACTGAAGCAGGGGAAGAATTTTATAAATTTGCATCTAAATCTATGACAAATTATAACAATATTTTATTAGACATGAAAAAATATTCTTGTGAAGAAAGTAGTTCTATTTCCATAGGCGTAATAGATACTATGGTTGAGTATGGTTTTGCATCTCTTATTGGCGATTTTCAAAAACAATATCCCAATATTCAAGTAGATATTATAGAAAGATCTAATAGTAAAATCATCGAATACCTTAGCGATTCCATAGTTAATCTGGGGTTTATTAATTCTCACTATGAACATAAAAACATGTTAATTTTACAAAAAATAATTGATGACGATTTAGTTTTGGTGACATCAGGAAATCATATATTTAGTTCAAAAACTACTGTAGATATTTTTGATACAGCAAAAGAAAAATATATTTGTGTTAATGGTGATTATTATTTACATAATGTGTTTTTAAATACTTGGGGTAACCTTAATTATTTTCCCAATACATTATATATTGATTCTCAAACAAAAACACTATTAGCTTTAGTATCTGAAAATATAGGTATCACATTACTCCCTCATAATGTGGCCTCTTCTTATCAAAAAAACATAGATAATAGTATTCATATATCTTCATTAAAAAATCCATTTTCTGCAAACATATTTTTAGCACAATTAAAAAATAAAAAACTTAGTAAAAATGAAACTCTATTTAAAAACTTTGCTATAAATTGGTTTCAAAAAAATTCAATTAAAAATGTATAAATATTTATATTATAAAAAATTCGCTTCTTTCATATCTCCAACGACTTCGTCCGTTGATCCATTAAGCAGTTGAAACTTATACTTTATCCACAAAACAGATAAAACATAAATTCCTTAAAATTAAAAAAGTGCATAAATCCTTAATCTGGATTTATGCACTTTTACTACTCGATTAATTAAATTTTAGCACTAAATTTTTAAAAATCAATTCATTTCATTTATAATTTCCTTTGCCACTTGTTTGTCATCAAACTCAAAAATATTATCATTTACTATTTGATAATTTTCATGACCTTTTCCTGCAATTAATATTATGTCTCCTTTTCGTGCTCTATAAATAGATTCTCTGATTGCCTCTTTTCTATCTTCTATTATAAGATAGTCATCTTTACTTCTGTCTATTCCTTCTAAAATATCCTTTATTATATTTTCAGGATTTTCATATCTTGGATTATCAGAAGTTATAATTGTTAAATCTGAATATTTTTGTGAAATTTGACCCATTATTGGTCTCTTTTCTTTTTCTCGGTTGCCTCCACAACCAAATACTGTGATTATTTTACCTTTTACAAAGGATTTTATACTTTTAAGTACATTATCTAAAGCATCAGGAGTATGAGCATAATCTACAAAAATATTTAAATTTTTATCATTTTTCACTTTTTCAAATCTGCCTGACACACTTTTTAATTGGCTAATATCTTCTATAGTCTCATTTATATCCATATTTAGCACATAACAAGCGCAAATAACTGCTAAAACATTATAAACGGTAAACTGTCCCACCATATTTAAAGTTATTTCGCTTTTTAAATTATTTGGCCCTTTTAATGTAAATACAGTTTTATCATCATAAAGTTTTACATCTTCTCCTTTGAAAGTAGCATCATAGTTTATTCCATAAGTAATACACGGCACTCTTAATTTTTTTACATTTTCCAAAATAATTCTTCCATTTATATCATCAATATTTATAATATTTGCTTTGCTTGTCATAAAAAATAATGATTCTTTTGCTTTTCTATAATTTTCAAAAGTCTTATGAAAATCCAAATGGTCTTCTGTTAAATTTGTAAATATACCTATTTTATAAAATAAGTTTTCCACTCTCTTAAGTGATAGAGCATGGGATGAAACTTCCATAACACAGTACTTACAATTATTTTCATACATTCGACTTAAATTTTTTTGTATTTCCATATTATTTGGTGTTGTGTTTTTGTTGTCATAATAATTTTTACCATCATATATTCCTGTAGTTCCAATAAATCCACAAGGGGCTTCTTTGCTAAGTATCTCCTTCAAAAAAGTTGCCACACTTGTTTTTCCATTAGTTCCTGTTACTCCTATCAAGTTTAGCTTTTCACTAGGGTTTTCATAAAAGTTTTTTGACAATATCGAAAGGACATCATTAGTATTTTTCACTTTTATATAAGTAAATCCATCATCTTTCTCCACAGATTTATCTATTAAAAAAGCTACTGCTCCTTTTTGTTTTGCACATTCAATAAAGTTATGTCCATCCACATTAGTTCCATTAATACAAACAAATAACTCATCCTTTTTTACATTTCTTGAATCATATTCTAATCCTTTTATTTCCACATCCTTTGGGCCTAATATAGATACTATTTCCATACTTTTTAGAATATGTTCTAATTTCATTTTATCACCCTTTAGTTTTTATTTTTCTCTTGATAGTTTTTTAGTCTACTTAAAACATCCGGATTTTCATTAAAAAAACTTATCAATTCTTCAATTTTTATTAAAGTTTCCACATTTATTGTGTGTTCTATAGTTTCTGTTTCTTCATGTATGGATTCTTTAATTCCTATGATTTCTAAAAATTTTCTAATGGTGTTATGTCTGTTTAACAAATTAGCTCCCACTTTAATACCTAAAGAAGTTAATTCAATATTATCATATTTTTTATAATTTAGTAGTTTTTTATTATCCAACTTTTTTATCATTTTAGTAACTGAAGGTGGTTTTATATTAAGCTTGGTAGATATATCTTTAACTTGAACTTTGTCATTTTCCATTGTCAACCTATAAATCATTTCTATATAATCTTCTTCACTAGGTGTTAAATTGTTGTTTTTCATGTATTCATTAAAGGTATAGTAATCTTCACTCTTTCTCATAAAAACACCTCCCCTAATTTTATATTTTTAAAAATAATTAAATATTACTATTTTCATTGAACCATTTTCCTACAAAATGCATACTGTAAACTAAGAAAGTTAGCTTTAGCTAAAATTCACTGCGTTCATAGCGCCAACGAGCTATCAAAAAGATAACTCCGTTGCTTAAAATTCACTACATTACTTAAAATTTACTTGGAGGTTTATTATGAAGAAGCTTACAGATATTCAAATTAAAAACACTGTTAAAGTGGAAGAATTATTATCCACTGGAAATTTAAAAGAAAGAATGTTAGCCCTTGGTTTAACTGAAGGTGCTGAAATAGATGTCCTTAGAAAAGGTCCAAAAAATAATTTAACAGTTTACAATATCAGAGGTAGTAAAATTGCTTTAAGACAGGAGGAGAGCAATTTAATTTTAGTATCTTATATTTAAACTTTTTAGGGGGATTAAATTATGGGTTTAACACAAGAATCTACTAAAATAAAGTCTTTAGAAGATATTTTTCATATAGAAAAAAAAGACAATGAATTTATGATTGCTTTGGCTGGCAATCCAAATACGGGAAAAAGTACTGTTTTTAATTTTCTTACAGGCCTTAGACAGCATACTGGCAACTGGCCTGGAAAAACTGTCTGTACTGCCCGTGGAGATTTTTCTTATAAAAATAATAATTACGCTCTTATAGATTTGCCTGGTACTTATTCACTATTTCCCCTTTCTCAAGAAGAAATAGTCACTCGTGATTTTATTTGTTTTGGTAATCCTGATGCTGTTATTGTTGTTTGTGATAGTACTTGCATAGAAAGAAATTTAAATTTATTATTTCAAGTTATGGAACTTACGGACAAGGTCATTTTGTGCTTAAATTTGTTAGATGAGGCTAAGAAAAAAGGTATTGAAATAAATAAAAACAAGTTAGAAAAAATTCTTGGTATTCCAGTTGTCTTAACTGCTGCTCGCAGTGGTTTTGGTATGGACCAACTCCAAGATACTTTAAACAAAGTTGTTAACAATGAATATGATTTTAAAAACAAACCTGTTTATTATGATGATGAAATAGAAAACATAATAAATTCCATCAAAGATGATTTAAAAGAAATTATTACCTCTATTAATCCTAGATGGCTAGGGCTTAGATTAATAGAGGGTGATGAAAGCATTTTAACTTCTTTAAATGAATATACAGATAGAGATATTTTAAATGACTTAAATAATATTAAAAGTAAATTGCCTGATATCTTTGATAAAAGTAAAATTAGAAGTTATTTGACTAAAACTAATTATGACTATGCCAAAAGTATAAGTGATGAAGTTGTTACTATTGCTGAAAAAAATAAATTAGATAGAGATGAAAAAATAGATAAAATAGTTTCTTCTAAAGTTTTTGGCATTCCTCTTATGTTACTTTTACTTTGTTCCATTCTTTGGATTACCATAGAGGGTGCCAATATACCTTCTCAATTACTTTCTAATTTCTTGTTTTCCTTTGAGCCAAAAATTTATGATTTACTAAATACTATTCATTTTCCTTTATGGTTAAATGAAATGCTTACTTATGGAATGTATAGAACTTTGGCTTGGGTAGTATCAGTTATGTTGCCACCTATGGCAATATTTTTCCCTTTATTTACCTTATTAGAAGATTTGGGCTATCTTCCTAGAGTTGCTTTTAATTTAGATCATTTATTTAAAAAAGCTTGCTGCCATGGTAAGCAATGTTTAACTATGTGTATGGGCTTTGGCTGTAATGCAGCTGGAGTTATAGGTTGTAGAATAATCGACTCTCCTAGAGAAAGGTTGCTGGCTATTTTAACTAATAATTTTGTTCCTTGTAATGGTCGCTTTCCAACTCTAATTACCATATCTACTATTTTCTTTAGCTCAGTTATAGCCAATAACTTTTTATCAAGTAGTATTACTGCCCTTTCCATTACTTTATTAATAATTGTAGGTGTATTAACTACTTTACTAGTTTCTTATATTCTTTCTAAAACTTTATTAAAAGGAGTTCCATCCACATTCACCTTAGAATTACCACCATATAGACCGCCACAAGTTGGAAGAATTATTTATACATCTATTATGGATAGAACTTTATTTGTTTTAAGAAGGGCTGTAACTGTGGCAATTCCTGCTGGTATAATTATCTGGATTTTTGCTAATATTCACATTGGAGATATTACTTTATTATCTTATATATCAAATTTATTAGATCCCCTTGGCAAACTTATAGGTCTAGATGGTTTTATATTGCTAGCTTTTATTCTTGGTTTCCCTGCCAATGAAATTGTAATACCAATATTAATTATGAGCTATATGACCACAGGAAAAATGGTAGAGTTTGATGAACTTTCTGCCCTTGGTAATCTTCTTAGAGATAATGGCTGGACTTATTTGACAGCCTTAAATATGATGCTATTTAGTTTACTTCACTGGCCTTGTGCAACTACTCTTATAACCATAAAAAAAGAAACAAATAGTGTGAAATGGACAGCTTTAGGATTTTTAATTCCAACTGCCATTGCCTTTGTTGTATGCTTTTTAACTACTACTGTTTATAATTTAATAGTTTAAAAAAAGCTATCACAGAAATTTAAAAATCTGTGATAGCTTTTTTAATTAAAATGCAGAAACTATACTTCCTTTATATTTTTCTTCTATAAACTTTTTAACTTCATCACTATTTAATGCTTTAGTTAAAGCTTTTATTTTTTCACTATCTTTGTTATCTTCTCTACAAGCTAATATATTAGCATATGGTGAATCACTTGACTCTATAGCTAAAGCATCTTTAGTTGGATTTAAGTCAACATTTAAAGCATAATTTGTATTTATTACTGCAAAATCCACATCTGATAAAGTTGAAGGAACAGATGCTGCATCTACTTCTACTATTTCCACATTTTTAGTATTTTTAGTTATATCTTTTGCTGTTATTAAATCTTTATTTGCAACTTCGATAATATTATTTTTTGCTAATAATTGTAACGCTCTTGCCTCATTAGTTGCATCATTTGGCACTGCTATTTTTGCCCCATCTTTTATATCATCTAAACTTTTGTGTTTTTCAGAGTAAATTCCCATTGGCTCTATATGAACTTTTGCTGTATAAGTTAAATTTAAATCTTTTTCACTATTCATTTCTTCTAAATAAGGTATATGTTGGAAGAAGTTTGCATCTAAATCTCCCTCAGCTAAAGATGTATTTGGTAATACATAATCATCAAACTCAACTATTTCTAACTTATATCCTTCTTTTTCTAATAATGGTTTAGCTACTTCTAAAATTTCAGCATGTGGTGTTGGTGATGCTCCTACCTTTATAGTTTTATCTTCTCCACTTGCTGTAGAACATCCTACTAATAAAGCTGAACTTATTAGCCCTGCTAATGTTAATGATAATAATTTTCTTAATTTCATAATAAAATCCCCCTCTAAATTTTATTGGATATGTTAACATCCTATTTTAATTTTTTATATGAATAGTCTCCTGCACTTTGTATAAGTTGAACTATTATAACAAGTGTCACAACTACATATATCATTACTGAATCATCAAATCTTTGATAACCATATGTTATGGCAATTTTTCCAAGCCCTCCTGCTCCCACAGCTCCTGCCATGGCAGTACATCCAAGTATTGATATTACCGATAAAGTAATTCCAGATACTATAGATGGCATTGCTTCTTTTACTATTACTTTAAATATAATTTGTGATTTTGTTGCTCCAAAAGATTTAGCTGCTTCTATTAAACCTTCATCTACTTCATTTAATGCATTTTCTATTATTCTTGCAATAAATGGTGCTGCTGCTATTGTTATGGGAACTATGGCTGCTGTCTCTCCTATACTTGTACCAACAATTAATTTTGTAAATGGTCTTATGGCTACAAGAAGTATGATAAAAGGAAAACTTCTTACTGTATTTACTATGAAACCAAGTATGTTGTATACTGTTTTATTTGGTTTAAGACCTTTAGGTTTAGTTATCACTAATATAATTGCCATAATAAATCCTAAAATAGTTGCCACAATTGTGGGAACTATAATCATATATAAAGTTTGAATTAATGCCTCCCCAAGTATTTCTGTTAAATATGTATGTAAACTAGTCTTCATTGATTATTTCCTCCCATCTAACATGTCTTTCATCTAAATATTTTTTAACTTTTTCTTTATGTTTTGATGAAACATTTATTATTAATGACCCCAATATATCTTCTCTATATTTTTCCAATCTCCCACAAACTATAGAAAAATCTATATCTAAATTTCTCGCCATGGAAGTTATAATTGATTCATTCGATATTTCTTTTGGGAAAATTATTCTTATATTACTTCCCTTTGGAAGTACTATTTCATCTTCTCCCACAAGCTTTTGTAGATTTTTAGAATTTTGTAAAAATAATTCTTCTGTATTCCCAATTTCTAAAACTTTTCCACCTTCCATTATGGCCACTCTCGAGCAAATTTGCTTAATTACCTCCATTTGGTGAGTTACCATAATAATGGTAATATTCAGTTTTTTATTTATATCTTGAAGCAAACTTAAAATTGATTTAGTTGTATTTGGATCTAGAGCTGATGTAGCTTCATCACATAAAAGTACTTTTGGATTTAAAGCTAGCGCCCTTGCTATGGCAACTCTTTGTTTTTGTCCTCCACTTAAATTTCTTGGCTTTTGATTTTTTTTATCAGCTATTCCAACTAATTCTAAAAGTTCATTTACTCTTTTATTTTTTTCTGCTTTAGAATATTTAAAACATTCAAGAGGTAATGCCACATTTTCAAATACTGTTTTTCTCTCTAATAGTGAAAAATGTTGAAAAATCATTCCTAAATCTTTTCTTAAAAATCTAAGTTCATTTTCACTTAAATCTTTAACTTCTTTTTCTTCTACTAAAATACTGCCATCTTCATAATCTTCTAATCTATTTATACACCTTAATAATGTGGATTTTCCTGCACCACTATGACCTATGATTCCAAATATCTCACCTTTTTCAATATGAATATTAACATCACTTAATACTTTTATATTCTCATAATATTTATTTAAATTTGATATTATTATCATTTTTCTCCCCCTTAAGTTCTGTCCTTTTGTCTTTTTTGTATAAAAAAAGCCTGAGTATAAACTCAGACCTATTGGCTAATTTATACTTATCTTTCAACTAATAATAGTTGCTGGAATTAGCACCTTGTACAAATGTACTGGTTGCTGGGCTTCATCGGGCCAGTCCCTCAGCCACTCGTGATAAGAGTTTTTTATTATGTTATTAATATTAATCACTTTAATTTTAAAAGTCAATTATTTATATATTTTTTTATAAATAATTATTTTATTACTTAGTTGTTTTATGAGTATTATTTTCTTGGATAGTTTCTCTATCTATTCCTAATTTTTTATCCATTTTCTTTAATACATCATTGAATTTTCTAGATGAACTATCGTCACTACTAACAGTATCTTCTACTAATTTTATAAAGTCTTTCTCTGATTTATCGTAATCAGCATCTGTAATTTTGTCAAGTTTAGCCATTTTATTATCTATATCTTGTATTAAATTTTCACCTTCTGTAATTAATTCTTCATTCATTTTCTTAATGTCTTTATCTTGGGCAGTTGTATCTTTTTTCAATCCATCTACAAAAGCTTGTATTTTTTCTTTACTGTCTTTATAGGCCTCTTTTACATTAGCTAAATACTCTTTATTTCCTGGATATTCAGTACCTTTATATGTTTTTTCTGCTGTATGTGCATCTTTATACATATCATATGATGTAAGATTTGCTATATTAGTATCATAAAGTCCTGTATAAGTATTGTAATAGCTTTGGTTTCTAGTATCTGTAGCTTCTTCTTTTTTTGCTTCTTCTTTCTTAGTACAACCTACTAAAGTAAAAATAAATAAAAATGATAAAGCTAGTGTTACAAATTTTTTCATGTTTGTCATACCTCCAATTTAACTCTATTGTTAAATTTATTATCTTCACTTTTTTATTTTTTATTTGCTTTAATTGCATTTACTATAACCACATTTTAAACAAATTGTACATCCTCCTGTTGGAATTATTGCTTCATTGCCACACTGAGGACAAACAAATTTTTCTTCTTCAATATGATTTTCTTCAATTTTATCCTCTTTTGCTTTATCATCTTTTTTATCATTTAAAAGTACACCACTTCTTTCACATCCATCTCTATAAATAGTTATGCCTTTTAATTTATTTTCCCAGGCTCCCATATATATGTTATAGACTTCTTCTTTTGTAGCTTCATAAGGAAGATTTATGGTAGATGATATGGATGCATCTATATGTTTTTGCCAAACAGCTTGCATAGCTATTCTTTCTTGCGGTTTTAAGCTCATGGCAGTTACAAATATCTCTGGCAAATCTTTTTCATCAGATATATCTTTTATTTTCATATATTCTTTTACTATAGGTGTATAAACTTTGTAATATACATCTTGAGAGTGAAGTGTTTCTGTTTTTCTCGTATAAGAAACATTAAACATTGGCTCTATTCCGCCACTTATGCCAAGCATGGTTGATATGGACCCTGTTGGTGGTATAGTTAATATTTGTGAATTTCTAATACCATATTTTTTTACCAATTCTTTTACATCTTCATCTATATTATTTATAAAGAAAGGTGATTTAAGTAAAGCTTCTTTATTATATTTTTCAAAAGCTCCCCTTTCTTTTGCTATTAAAGCTGATTTTTTTACTGCACTGTTTAACATATGCTTTGAAATTTTATCGCATAATTCAATAGACTCAGATGATCCATATCTCATATTTAATTTTATAAGCATATCTGCAATTCCCATAACTCCAAGGCCTATTTGTCTATACTTAGATACACTTTCTTGTTGTTGTTTTAATGGATGAAGAGATAAGCCTTCATCTAATACTTCATTTAATCCAAGAATACAATCTTGTACACATGCATTAAATTTTTCCATATCAAATATGGCCTCTTTAGTAAAAGGTTCCACTACAAATTCAGATAAATTAATGGATCCAAGTAAACAACTTCCTCCTGCTGGTAGAGGTTCTTCTGCGCATGGATTTACACCATCATGTTTAAAGTCTTTATCTTCACTAAGTAAATGATATTTCTTTATATTATCCCAAAATAATATTCCTGGTTCTGCATAATTCCAATTATTTTCTACAAGTTTCATAAATAATTTATGGGCATCTACTTCTTTAATAATTTCTTCTTTTGTAGATTCTAAGAAAAATCTACAAGTGTATTTTTCTTTATTTTTTACTGCATGCATAAATTCATCACTTATTCTTACGGATATATTAGCCTTTGTCACCTTGTTTAAATCTGTTTTAACATCTATAAATTCTTCAATGTCTGGGTGGCTTATATCCATGGATATCATCAAAGCTCCACGTCTACCTTTTTGACCTATAAGTCCTGTTGTCATAGAATATAAATCCATAAAAGATACTGCTCCTGATGTGGTTTTGGCTGCATTATGTACTGTAGCTCCATTTGGTCTAAGTTTTGATATATCAATTCCCACACCTCCACCATAGGAGAAAGTTCTAGCTAAATTTTTTGCCGTATTGAATATACTTTCTAAATTGTCCTCAGGTGGTTCTAAAACATAACAATTAGAGTAAGTTACTTTAATATTGTCTCTATATAATCCTCTGTTTGCTAAAATTCTTCCTGCAAATAAAAATTTTCTCTCTCTTATTAACTTTGCAATCTTAGGATTTCCACCACTAATTCTTTCTACCCATTCATTGAAAGTTTCATCTTTATACTGATATTTATTTTTCCAAATGGATTTTTGTAATTCATCCATATCCCACTTAGAATTTCTAATTTCTGTTCTTCTATCTCTGTATATAATATATTTTTTTGCAACATCCTTTCTGTTAGAAGACATTAATAAATTTTCCACTTCATCTTGAATATTTTCCACTGAAGGTTCTATTTCTCTTTTTATTATTTTGTCTTCAATAATATCTGATATATTATGAGCAAGTTGGCTATCAACACCATATTTACTGTTTATAGATGATTTAAAAACTGCATTGTATATTTTTTTCTTGTTAAATATTTCTGTTGTCCCATCTCTTTTATATACTTTTATCATTTCTCTACTCCTAATTTTAAATTTAATAACAATTCCCTTTTTATCTTTTGTTATTAAATTTTTATTATTCCATGAATAATTTGCTTCCTTTGTTACTTGAACATAAGTTGAAAATTAAAAAACCTTCTTCAAATTAACTTTGAGAAGGTTTTTATATTTTATTTATTTATTAATTTTTGTTCAACTAAAAAGTCATGTGCCACATCTTCTGGAGTTTTGCCTTCTTCATCAACTTGATAGTTTAAATTTATCATTGTTTCTTCATCTATTTTCCCACTTAATTTATTTAAAATTTCTTTTACTTCTGGATGTTCTTTTACAACTTCTTCTCTAACTAATGGCACTGCATAATATGGAGGGAAGAATTCTTTGTCGTCTTTTAATACTTTCAAATTAAATTTTTTCAAAAGACCATCAGTTGAATATGCATCTATAACCTGTGCATCACCTTTCTTTAAAGCTTGATATCTCAATGCTCCATCCATGCTTTTAATATCTTTAAATTTTAAATCATAGTTTTGTTGTAAACCAGGAAGACCATCTTCTCTATTTTCAAAGGCTAATGTAGGAGAAAAAACAAAATTTCTAGAATACTCTGTTAAATCAGAATAAGTTTCTATATTATATTTTTGAGCCACTTCTGGTTCCATTGCTAATGTATATGTATTGTTAAATCCATAAGGCTCTAAAACTTTTATTTCGTATTGTTTATCTAGTTGATCCTTGACACGGGCATATACATCATCTGCATCTCCAGCAGCTTTTTCTTTTAAACAATTCATTAATATGGTTCCTGTATAATCTGTACATACATCTACTTCACCATTAGTAATAGCATTCCAAAGCACAGTAGTTCCCATATTCATTTTTCTTTCAATATTATAATCTGTATATTCTTCTAATAACTCAGCACAAATATTACTAAGTATCATTCCTTCTGTATAATCTTTTGAACCTACAATTATAGTATCTTTTTTGCTGAAACTTTGCCCAAAACTAGTAAATATAACAGCTACTACTAAAAGTGTTGTACAAACTTTAGCAACTAAATGATTACCTTTTGTGCTTTTCTTAGAAGTTTTTGAAGATGAATATATAGCCATAACTGATTTTTCAACTTTTGAAAATAAATAATCAACTAATAGGGCTAATAAACATGCTGGTATAGCTCCTGCTAATATCATAATATTATTTACAGTTTGTACACCAGAGAATACTAAATATCCAAGTCCACCTGCACCTATAAATGCAGCTAAAGTCATAAGACCTACTGCTGTAACTGCAGAAATTCTAATCCCGGCCATAATTATTGGTAGTGCCAGTGGCAACTGTATTTTATATAAAATTTGCTTAGATGTAAGGCCTATACCTGTGGCTGATTCTATAATATTTTTATCTATTCCAAGTATTCCTGTAGATGTATTTTTTACAATTGGAAGAAGTGAATAAAGTACAACTGCCACTATGGCAGGCTTACTTCCAATTCCAAGAATAGGTACCAAAAGACCTAACAATGCCATAGATGGTATTGCTTGAAAAATATTTATTATGCCTATTTGAGAAAAGATGTCCAGTCGGCATATGAAATTGTACATGCATCTGTATTTTATTTTTCTGTTGCGATAGCTATTCTCATTTTAATTCAGTATTTGTGGTATCGGAAATGCAGTATGGAAGAAAATAATGAAAGTGATCAGACAGATTTTCAATTGCAGGAGAGACAGACCGAGTTTGTGGCAAATGTTTCACATGAACTGAAAACTCCGATTGCCGTAGTATCCAGCCAGATTGAGATGCTGGAGCTGATGGGCGACAAGATAGACAGAGCGTACTATTTTTCATCAATCCATGAAGAACTGGATAAAATGTCAAAGATGGTCGGAGAACTTCTGGATTTCAGTATGCTGGACAATGCACTGAATACTATGGAAATCAGTTCCGCAGATGTATCGGAGATGATAGAATATCTTTTGCTGCGATATGAAGGACTTTTTAAGCAAAAGGGAATCCGAATAGAACAAAAGATTTCGCCGAATGCAGTTGTATGTGGCAATCAGATGTATCTGGAGCGTGCGGTAAACAATTACCTGATGAATGCAATGCAGCATACAGGACAGGGAAAAAAAATCTGCGTTACAGTACAGAAAGAAAAAAAATATGTCACGGTCAGTGTATTTAATGAGGGTGAACAGATAGCTGAAAATCAGCTGGAACATATCTGGGAGAGCTTCTACACATTAGCAAGAAAGAAAAAGGGCGGAGACACGCAGAAGATGAATGCAGGTCTGGGACTTTATATGGTAAAAAAAATCATGGAATATCACAAAGGTAAATGTGGCGTTGAAAATCAGGCGAATGGAGTAAATTTTTGGTTACAGATACCGATATATGAAGAAAAAAATAAATTGCAGAAGGAGAAGAACAATGCGAAACAATAAAAAATTACTTTTCATGGCTGGTTTGATTTCAATATCTATACTGGCAGGCTGTGGAAATGCAGCAGAGAAAGAGGTCGATACGAAAGCAGAAACATCTGCAGATGAAAGTACGGCAGAGAGCACTGAGGCTGCTGAGACAGAAGATGCAGAATCAGAAGACACAATGGCAGACAGTGCAGATGCCGAAACGGCTGATACAGCGACAGAAGATGCAAAATCAGAAGAGTCAAAGACATTTGATGCAGACACGGCTTCCGTATCAGGCTGGAATTTTACAGTAGAAGATGTGCAAAAAAGCAAGTCACTTGAAAACGTCAGTGTAGAGCTTGGATACACAGATGTAGAGACAAACAGCTTTAAGAAAGAAGCGAGTGACGGAAAAACATTCTGTATGATCAAAATGAAGATAGAAAAAGACGGAAGTACAGAAAGTATCGACTGGGCAAATATGAAAGTCACAGATGCTGACGGAAACGAATACGAAAGAATGGAAGATGAGTTTCTGAGTGATCTGGGAATGATGCGTATGCCGGGAAATACTCTTAATTTCGGCACCAGTGAAGGATGGATGATCTATGAAGTCAATGAAGATGCAGATGGACTTACATTAAACTACAGCTTTAATGAAGACGAGTATCATTGTAATCTGTAAATCAGAAAAAGGAGACAGGGTATGTACAGCAGAAAGAGACTGAAACTTTTTATGATTGCAGCTGTTTGTGCTGCGTGTGTATCTGGAATTGCTTCCACAACAGTCAATGCGGATGAAAATAACACAGAGAATGTAACAAATGTACTCGAAAAAACAGATATTTTCGAAAATCAGAACCAGATCGATGAAGCATTTAAAGCAGAATTAGATAATAAATATCCGCTGGAAAATGCATTGATCGTGGTAAATCCGTACGGAACATCGCCTTTGTCTGCGGTAGCTCTATTTTCGACAGAGGAAACGACAGGCGGAACCATTACGGTAAAAGGAAAATCACCGGAAAATGATATAGTTGGAAACATTGAGTCGGCGAAAGACCATATTGTACCGATCTACGGACTTTATAACGGTGACACCACGACCGTTGAGATCAGCCTGGAAGATGGTGAAAAGTCCTCTTTTGAGGTTACGACAGAAAAGACAGAGATGGATTACGGCGATGTCAAAATGGAAATATTTGATGAAGCAAATTATGATTACTCCAATCTGTCATTTTTGTGTTCAACCATGGGATCCGTGTATGCGGTAGACGGTGCCGGAGATATTCGTTTTTATACGGATATGGGTGGTTCACTCGGCGTACATTTTCTTGCAAACGGACATCTGATGATGCCGGCTCCATATGTTTTAAAAACAAGTTATTACAAAGAAGGTCTGCTTGAAGTAGACCTGAATGGAAAAATT
>USRS01000012.1 GCA_900557165.1 uncultured Clostridium sp. | reverse complement strand
ACACATCATTGAGAACTAGGAGATTAATTGCATTGGTATGCACGATTTTAATACTAATAGTAGTAGGATTTATAGGCAAAAAGACTGTAAGTTTTGTAAGCAGTATTTGGCCTAATATAGAGTCAGTAAAAAATTCTCTTACTGGTGGAAAAATCGACAAAACAAATGTAGACACTAGTGATCAATACGACATAAATGACGAAAAACAACCAACTCTAGAAGCAAAACACAACATATTTATAGATGTCGGTTGTGGTGGTAATGAAACTGGATACGTCACAAAAGACAATGTAAAAGAAAAAGATTTAGATTTAGAAATAGCGAAATTAGTAGCAAAGCAATTATCAAAATACGACGATGTAAATGTAATATTATCAAGACAAGAAGACGTATATATGAGTGCTGATGAAAGAAAATCTTTAGCAGAAAATCAAAATGCAGAACTTTTTGTATCTATACATATGGCTGGTGAAAACACTGGAAAAGCTGATGGAGTTGAGACTATATACTATAAAGGTTCACAAAATGGTTCTTATGATTTTGCAAGTCTTATGCAAACTTCTATAATGGCTTTTATAAAGGCCGAAAATAGAGGGACAAGTGCATATGAAATGAGTGTATTAAAGGACAACTCTATGCCTTCTATATACATTCAATGCGGTTTCCTTAGTAATTCTGCAGAAAAGAAAAAACTAACAGATAAAGAATACCAGCAAGAATTAGCAAAAGGGATAGCACAAGGAATACTGAGTTACATAGATGCTAAAAAATAAAAAAGGAAGTGCTTATTATGGATAATTTAGAAGTAAAGAAAATTTTAATTGAAGAATCTTTGAGAAAAAGTCAGATGTCACAGATTTTTGATGTTGTTTCAAATGATAAAATGGTATTTTTCAGATCGTTACAACAATATAAAAACAACAAATTATTGTTGGGAATAATATTAGATGAATCTGCTTATACAACTATAACAATTTTCTTTGGAAAAGTTATAGATGAATCTAAAAAAGACATAATAATAAAATTAATAAATGAATTAAATGGATTACATAATGTAGAAAAATTTGTTTTAAACAGAAATGATGAACTTTTAGTTCAAGTACCATATGTGGCTTTATCACAAGATTTTAATGGAGATATAGCTCTAGATTTATTAAAAACACTTTACCATATGCTAACTAACAATGCATACGATAAATTCGAAGACATTTTAGGTGAAAGCATGTGTAACAAATTATAATAATGTTTGCACTTTAAAAAACAAAATAATTTTATATAACAAATCATAAATAAAAGGGGGTCAATTTTGGATAAATAAAAACTATCTGGAATTGACTTTTTTGTTAATTAAAATGATTATTAAAATTTAATTGTATCTGATGGGGGAGATATTATGGAAGGGAGTTTTGTAGTTTCAAGAAAATATGAAAATAAGTTAGACATTAAAACAAGAAAAGAAAGAGGCATCTACTATACACCTTATGTAGTAGTAAAGTACATATTAGATAATACTATTGGAAAACACGACATAGTACAAAATCCATATCCAAAAATTTTAGATATGAGTTGTGGATGTGGCAATTTTTTAATACAAGCATATACCATGCTTTACAAAAAGTTTTACGACAACATTGATAAACTAAATCAAAGATATGGACAAGACTTTATATGTAAAGAAGACATAGGTTTACACATTATAAAAAATTGTATTTTTGGAGTTGATACAGATAATGACGCTCTAATGATATTAGAAAATGAATTGAAAAAGATTTTAAAAAAGGAATTAAGAGAAACGTATAAACACAAACCTCTTATAAGAGATGATGATTTAGATGAAATTTTAGACGAAGAATATCTAGACAAGCTCAATATATTTTGTGGTGATAGTTTAAAAAATGATTTGAGCGAGGTTTTTGGAGTTGATAAATTCGACTATATAATAGGAAATCCACCTTATGTAGGTCAAAAATATCTAGATAATAACTATAAAAAATTTCTATATAAAGAATTTGAAGAGGTGTATAAAAATAAAGGTGACCTGTATTTTTGTTTTTATAAAAAGATTTTAGACTTATTAAGACAAGACGGAAAATCTGGGATTATAACACCTAGATATTTTATGCAAAGTCCATCAGGAAAATATCTAAGAAGTTATTTAGTAAACAACTCTCAAATAGAAAAAATAATTGACTTTCTAGGAGCAAACTTATTTACAGGTTTAGGGGTGGCGAGTTGCATAGTTATTTTTGGACATAAAATAGAAACAGACAATAAAAACAACTGCTTAGAATTATATAAAATAAAAAATGAAAATATAAATATAAAGAAAATCGCCAATTTAGAAGACTATATAAATAAAGAAAATTTTAAAAAAATAAATGTAGAGATAGATTCCCTTGGCGATACTTGGCTTATGGTTGAACAGGCAGAATTTGAATTTTATAATAAAATTCAAAATAAGTGTGAATATTTTTTAGAAGAAATTTGTGAAAGTTTTCAAGGTATAATTACAGGCTGTGATAAGGCCTTCGTTGTGGATAAAAATGATAAAAATCTGCAAAAAATAAATGGAAAATTTTTAAAAAACTGGATAAAAAACAAAGATATTGGGAAATATATAATAAATAATTCACAATCTATGTTAATATATTCAAACGACATAAAAAACGAAGAAGAAGAAGAGTTTTTAGTTGAAACATTTTTAAAACCATATAAACAAAAGCTACAAAATAGAAGAGAATGTAGAAGAAATTATAGAAAATGGTATGAATTACAGTGGGGAAGAGAAAAATATTTATTTGAACAGAAAAAGATAATGTACCCTTATAAATCCCGAAGTAATAAATTTGCAATAGATATAGATAATACTTATGGAAGTGCTGATATTTACTCATTTTATATAAAAGATGAATATAAAAATGAGTTTTCATATGAATATTTAGTTGGCTTATTAAATTCAAAAACATACGATAAATATTTTAAAATAATCGGAAAAGAAATGGGCAAAAAGGTATTCGATTATTATCCAAATAAAATAATGAAGTTAAAAATATTTAAAGACGAAAATTATGACGAAATAGAAGCACTATCTAAAGAAGTAGTATCACTTTCAAGACAAAAAATAATGGTGAGTAATGAACTTAATACATATATAAATGAATGTAACGGAAAAACTGTAGAAAAATTAACAATATCAACAGTTCAAGGCGAATTTAAAAATAATTTTTTAGAAATTAATGGATATGAAAACGTTGCAAAAATACAAGACAAAAAAATTTCTCTCTTAAAAGAAAAAAATTACCTTGAAAAAAAAATCGATTTCATAGAAAATAAAATAGACGAAAGAATTAAAAAATCTTTAAATTTATAAAACACTTATTTGAATTTTTAACTTTAAATAAAACAATAAGGTGATGTAAATGAAAGGTTTAGTTTTAGAAGGGGGAGGCACAAAGGGTGCTTACCAATTAGGTGCTTATAAAGCTTTGAAGGAATTAGGTATGGAGTTTGATGGAATTGTCGGAACTTCAATAGGTGCTCTAAATGCAGCATTTATAATACAAGGTGATTATGACATAATGGAAGACATATGGTTAAATCAAGATTACAAGAGTTTTATGATAATAGAAGAAGACCTATATGAAAAATATAAAAATACTGAATTTAAAGTAAAAGATATTGTAGCTATTGTAGATTTAATGAATAGAGTCAGAAAAAATGAAGGAATAGATATAACACCTTTAAAAAATTTATTAAAAGAATATATAGATGAAGACAAAATAAGAAAGTCATCTAAAGATTTTGGGTTGGTAACTGTATATTTAGACAAAAAAATAATTCCACAACATCTTATGAAAGAAGATATACCTGAGGGGCAACTTGTAGATTATTTGATTGCAAGTGCAAGTTTACCAATATTTCAGCTAGATAAATTAGATGATAAACTTTATTTAGACGGTTTTTTATCTGATAATACACCAGTTGGGTTATTGGCGAATAAAAAATATGATGATATAATAGTACTTAGATTATCGAATGATGTCACAGGAGATAAAAATTTAAAGAAATATGTAGATATAAATCTTACAGTAATAAAACCATCTATGGATTTAGGGGGATCTCTTAATAAGGATAAAGACCATATGGAGAAATTATTTAAATTAGGATATATGGATGTTATGAAAACCTACAAAAGATACGATGGAGTAAAATATTTCTTTAATGCAGATTTTATATACGATGAAAATACTTGTTTTGATATGATAACAAATTTAAACATAAAGACGATTCAAGATATATGTAAAATTTTAAAAATTAAAAGAGAACCGAGTCTTAGAGTTCTGCTAGAAAATATAATTCCACAAATTGGTGATATATTACATTTAGAAAAAGAATTTACATATAAAGATATTTTTTATAGTATATATGAGAGAATACTTGAGGAAAATAATATAGATGTTTTAAAATTATATGATTTTTCGAAAGTTATAGATTTGGTTAACTCACAAATCGAGCCAATAGATTACGATTATGATAATAATGATAATAAACACATTATTTCATTAAATAAAAAAGAGAAAATTGAAAAGGCAATAATAAATAAAATACTAAATGATTTTAAAAATCAAAGTTTAAAAAAGATGCCGATTTAATTTTATTTTACTAAAAATAATATTTCCAAAGAAAAATAAAATTTTTATGTATATTAATTAGGAGGTACACAATGGAAAAAACAGTAGTAATAAAAAACGCAACAGGGTTACATGCTAGACCAGCAGGAATGTTTGTAAAAAAAGCTTCAGAATTCACTTCAACAGTAGAAGTATTAGCTAAAGGAAAAACTGTAAATGCTAAATCAATCATGGGAATAATGAGCTTAGGTTTAGGTCAAGGTGAAGAAATAGTTGTTAAAGCTGAAGGTGCAGATGATGCAGCAGCAGTTGACGCATTAGTAGAATTAATCGAAAGCGGATTTGGTGAATAATATTAAAAGCCACATACAATATAAAACCTGGGGAAACCCAGGTTTTTAAAAATCAAACTGCAAACTATCTAAAAGAAGTTAAAATAAAATGGAAAATAATAAATAATAAAAAGAAGTAAGGGTATATTTTAGGAGGAGTAAAAAAGATGTTTAAAGGAACAGCAGCATCACCAGGTATAGTACTTGGGAAAGCGTTAGTATTAGAGCATAATGAATTAGTAATAGAAAAGAAATCAATATCTGATGTAGATAAAGAAATAGAAAGATTAAACGATGCGGTTGCAATATCAAAAGCTGAATTAGAAAAAGTAAGAGATAAAGCAAAAGTTGAATTAGGTGAAGAAGAGGCACAAATATTTGAGTCACACTTATTAGTTTTAGAAGATCCTGAACTACTAGGCTCTACAATGGACAAAGTAAAAACTGAAAATGTCAATGCAGACTTTGCACTAAACGAAATAAAAGAGATGTTCGTTGGAATGTTTGAAGCTATGGACAACGAATATATGAGAGAAAGAGCGGCTGACATAAAAGACGTTACAAACAGAATATTAAGACACTTACTAGGTGTAAAAATAGTAGACTTAGCTGCATTAGAAGATGAAGTAGTTTTAGTTGCACACGACTTAACTCCATCAGATACAGCTACAATGGACAAAAAGAAAGTATTAGGATTCTTAACTGATATCGGTGGTAGAACTTCTCATACAGCTATAATGGCGAGAACTTTAGAAGTTGCTGCAGTAGTTGGACTAACAGATGCTACACAAAAAATAAAAGACGGGGACTTTGTTGTATTTAACGGAGATACTGGAGAAGTAATAGTAAATCCAGACGAAGAAACAATAGCTAAATACTCACAAATGAAAAAAGAATTCGAAGATTATAAAAAATCATTAGAATTATTAAAAGGACAACCCTCTGTTACAACTGACGGAAAACATGTTGAATTAGCAGGAAACATAGGAACTCCAAACGATGTAGATGGTTTAATTAAAAACGACGCTGAAGGTGTTGGACTTTATAGAACAGAATTCTTATATATGGACAGAGTAGACTTCCCAACAGAAGATGAACAATACGAAGCTTATAAAGCAGTACTTGAAGGAATGAGCGGAAAACCAGTTGTTATAAGAACTTTAGATATAGGTGGAGACAAAAAACTTGACTACCTACAAATGGATGAAGAAATGAACCCATTCTTAGGATACAGAGCGATAAGACTTTGCCTAGATAGAAAAGAAATATTTACAACTCAATTAAGAGCTTTATATAGAGCGAGTGTTCATGGAAAATTAAGAATAATGTTCCCAATGATATCTTCATTAGAAGAATTATTACAAGCAAAAGCAGTATGTGAAGAAGTAAAAGAAGTACTAGATAAAGAAAACATAGCTTATTCAAAAGACGTAGAAGTTGGTATGATGATAGAAGTACCATCAGCTGCAATAATATCAGATGTTCTTGCTAAACATGTAGATTTCTTCTCAATTGGAACAAATGACTTAATTCAATATACTTGTGCTGTTGATAGAATGAATCAAAAAATAAGTTATTTATACAATCAATTTAATCCAGCAGTGCTTAGACTTATAAAAATGGTTATAGATAATGCACATAAAGAAGGTAAATGGGCTGGAATGTGTGGAGAATCAGCAGGAGATCAAATGATGATACCAATATTACTTGGATTTGGATTAGATGAATTTTCAATGAGTCCAATTTCAATATTACCTGCAAGAAAATTAATAAATTCTGTAAGTTTTGAAGATATGAAAAAATTCTCTGAAGAAATATTAGCTTTAGGAACTGCAGAAGAAATAAAAAATCACGTTGAAAAAACTTTTAATAAATAATTAATTTTTAAATAAGAAGAAGCTATCTTACTAAAGGTAGCTTCTTTTTTAAGAAGTATAGTAATTAATTTGAAAAGGGGATAAATATGCATATTTTAGAAAATAAAGATTTAATTGTGGAGAGTAAAAAAGCAGGAGCTGAATTAGTTAGAATATATTCCAAAAAATACAATAAAGAAATTCTTTGGAATGGGGATGAAAAATTTTGGGCAAGAAGATCTCCTGTACTTTTTCCCATAGTTGGTAAATTAAAAGAAAATAAAACATTAATAGAAGATAAGATATTTTCTATGAATCAACATGGTTTTGCTAGAGATATGAATTTTGAATTAATTAATACAACAGATAATTATACTACATATAAATTAACTTCAAGTGAAGAAACTAAAGAAGTTTATCCTTATGATTTTAATCTTTTTATAACATATACTATAAATAATGAGAAAATAAATGTTAAATGGAAAATAGAAAATATTGATAATAAGGAAATATATTTTTCTATAGGAGCTCATCCAGCTTTTAATATTTCTTCAAGTAAAAATTTAAAAGATTATTATTTAGAATTTGAATGTAGAGATAATGTTGAAAAGATACGTTTAGAAAATTCATATTATACTAGACCTAAAAAGATTGAAGATTTATATATATTAAATTTAAAATCAAAAATATTTGAAAATGATGCATTAATTTATACAAATATAGATTCAATTTCTTTAAAATCGAAAAAAGAAGAGAATTATATTAAAGTATCTTTTAAAGATTTTCCTTTAGTAGGTATATGGACTCCTTATTATAAAGAGACAAATACTACAGCACCTTTTCTATGCATAGAGCCTTGGTATGGAATTGCCGATAATATTGATTCTGACAAAATATATCAAAATAAAAAATATATAAATAAATTAAATGTGGGAGAAACTTTTGTAGCATCATATGATATTGAAATTATATAGATAATTTGGGTTAATTTGTTATATACTAGACATATTAAATAAGTTAATCTAAAGGAGATTTTTTATATGAGTTCATATGGAAATTTACAAAAAATAAGAAATGGAAAAAGAACATTTGCCATAACTCCTCATATACCAGGTGGATTTATTCTTCCAGATAAGTTAATCAAAATAGGAGAAGTAGCAAAAAAATATAATGGTGTTTTAAAAATAAATTCAGGTCAAAGAATTTTAATTACCAATTTAAAAGAAGAAGACTTACCAGCTATATGGGAAGAACTTGATATGGAACCTGCTGTTAAAGTACAAAACTCTCTTAAAAATGTAGAAATGTGTCCAGCCAATTATTGTAAACGTTCAAAGTATCCTACTATAGGTATAGGAATGAAAATTAGTAAGAATTTTCATGGTATGCAACTTCCATGCAGAACTAAAATAGGTGTAGCAGGATGTAAGAATGCTTGTACAAGTGTTTATTCTAAGGATATCGGTGTATTGGTTGATTTGGATAAAAAATTCTATATAACTGCAGGTGGCAGTGCAGGATATTATCCAAGAAGTTCTGATTTAGTTACAAAAGGTCTGTCAGAAGAAGAAGCTTTTAAATTAGTAAAAACAATACTTTATTACTATAAAGATAATGCCCAACCAGGTGAAAAACTAGGTGATTTTATAGATAGAATAAGCATAGATACTTTTAGAGAAGAAGTATTAAATTTAGCAAGTTTAGAGCTTCAATTATAATTAGATAAATGATAAAAGAGTTATGGAAAAACCATAGCTCTTTATTTTTTAATAATTTTATTTGAGAACAGCAAAAATAGCTATTCTAGCATTATCATATTCATAACTACACGTTGATAAAGTTATTATTTTATCATTTTCGCTGACAATATTTCTACTATACATTGATTTAGTTAATATTTTATTTAAAAAATTATTAAAATCATTTTTATCAGTAAAGCTTACCTTATTATATCCAAAGTCTGCATCATAAACTCCTATGGCAAAAATTTCATATTCATAAACTTCATTTTCTGTTGTTAAAGTTATAAATTTATTTTCTTTAAAGAAGTTTTCATCTTTAAATTTTTCCATTTGACCAAACATGGTAGAATTTCTCATATGATGTCCATAAATAACAGAGTTAAAATCTTTTTGAAAGTCATTTCTATAATCTAAGAAAATAGAACCTGCAGGTAAATAATTTTTATTAAAATCATGGTTTAGATAAAAATCATTATCACTTCCTTGTACTACAGGATACTCAATATTAGTTCCTTGTACATTAATCCAAAATTTATAATCAGAGTTTATACTAGATAAATTATTCGTAGCATCACTCATATTTTTTGAATCTTCTTTTGTTTCCTTAAGTTGAGAATATACATTGTCAGCTTTTTTATAATCTCTTAAGGTAGTATAAATTTTAAAACCAGATATGGCTATTATTATCAAACATATGATAGTTAACAAGTTAAGAAATAATTTTTTCATTATACATCCCCTTTCCTATATAATTTTATACATAAATTTATAAAAAAGAAACTATAAATTAAATAATATGTGTAATGAATAAAAAAAACATTAATAAAATTAGAGTGAGGGATAATTTAAAATAAATTAAAAAGGAGTATAAAATGAATAATAATTATTATGAAAATATAGAAATAAATAATCACGATGCATTGTATACAATAATTAAAATTGTTCTTTTATTGCTTACTTTGCAAATTACTAGAATAGTATTAAAACAAATTGCATTTTTATTTTTTTACTATAGTAAATTTAATGAGATGGTGGTATCAATAATAACAATATTTTTTCTTATTTTATTTATATTATATAAATCAAGAAAAGAAAAAATAAATTTAGGAGTTTTTTCTTATATGAAGAGTAGTGAATCTAAAGGGTATTATATAGTAGTCACTATTTGTATATTAATGTTATCTATTATTTCATCTGATATTATAAATAATCCATCCATAGAAAACATAATAAATTTAATTTATTACTCAATGATAATACCAATTTATGAAGAAATTATTTTTAGATCATATATATGGGAAAATTTAAAAAAAGATAATAAAAATGAGTGGAAGATATATATTATAACAACAATTTTAGCATCACTTTTTCAAATTGGATATATAGATACCATAAATATGAGTATGGGTAATATGGTAAATATAATTTTTATAAAATGTATATTAATGCTAAGTTGTAGTTTTTTTATTGGATCTTTTAAATATGAAATAAAAAATTCTTACTCTTGTATGTTAATTCATAGTTTTATAACTATATTGTTAAAAAAATAAAAATATTGATAATTTATAACTTAATGATGTTAATTAAGTACTATAATTAAAATAAGAAAATTAATAGGGAGGGAGAATAGGTGAAAAATGCATTTAAAGAGTTAAATATAGATGTGGATTTTACAGAAGAAGAAGTTAAAGAAGTATTTTATAACCTAATGAAAAAAAATTATGATCAATTAAACTGTGATGACAAAGTAGCATCTTTAGCTAAAAAAAGAATAGAAAAAATAGAAGAAGCCTATGAAATTATTTCCTCCATAAAAGACTTTGATTATTTAGAGGATAAATATGATGTTATCTATTCATTATATGAAGAATATAGAAATGAAAAGAATTATGACAAGGCATTAATGTTAGCTGATGAGCTTATTGATTTTATACCAATATTTTCGGATAGTTATTTATTAAAAGCTGATTTATTGGCAGAAATGAATGAACATGAAGAAGCTATAAAATACTTTGAGATAGCAGAAAATATAGAAGATGAGATAAAGGAAGATGAATATATACAATATCTTAAGGCTCAGAGTCAAATAGAAGCAAAAAAGTATGAAGATGCTATTTTTACTTTAACAAATATAACAAAACTTCATGGAGATAATCCATTTTTCTTCTTTGATATAGCGTGTTGTTATCAAGGTTTAGGTAATGAAAAAATGTATAAGTATTATTGTGAAAAGAGGGATGAATACTGGAAAAATCATAAAAATGATTAAGAGGCTAATCCCTCTATAATTATGTCAAAAAAATTATAGTTGTGATACTATTAATAATAAATGACTAATTTGGGGGACTATATGAAATATAAATTATGTTTATTTGATTTTGACTATACTTTAGTAGATACGACAAAACCAATTGTAGAATGTTTTAGGTATACTTTTGAAACTATGCATTTAGAAGGTTTTGATAGACAAAAAGTTATAAAAACTATAGGTATGACCTTAGATGATGCATTTTCATTATTAACCGAAATAAAAGACAAAGGTAAAATTAATGAATTTGTAAGAGTTTATAGAGTAAAATCAGATGAAATAACAATACAAAATACAGTTTTATTTGAAGATACAAAAAAAACTTTGAAATCTCTAAAAGAAAAGCAAATAAAAATTGGCATAGTATCAAGTAGAATGGGAAGTAGAATTGATAAAATTTTAGAACATTTAAATTGTAGAAAATATGTTGATTACATTATAGGATATGAAAATGTTACAACCCATAAGCCAAATCCAGAAGGGCTTCTAAAATCTTTAGAATATTTTAACTGTAATAAAGAAGATGTATTATATGTGGGAGATAGTTATATAGATGCTAAGGCAGCAGAAAATGGTCATATTGACTTTATAGGTGTTACAACAGGAACTACAACACAAAAAGACTTTAATGAATATAATAATATTAAGATAGTAGATAACTTATCAGATATACTAGAAGTTATTTAGTAAAAATATTATAAGGCGGGGAGATATATGAACGATAAATTTGTAATCACAATTGGAAGAGAATATGGAAGTGGTGGAGGAGAAATTGGCAGACAATTATCAAAATACTTTGATATACCATGTTATGATAAAGAGCTATTAACTATAGTGGCTAAAGAAAGTGGATATTGTAAAGAGTATTTTGAAAAATTTGATGAAAAGCCTTTAAAAGTTTTAAGTTATTTTGGGTATGATGCAAATACTAGTACACTACCTATTAATCATCAACTATTTTTAAAACAATTTAATTTAATTCAAAAGCTTGCAAGTGAAAAATCTTGTATATTTGTAGGAAGAGCTGCAGATTATGCCTTGAGAGATTATGATAACGTAGTAAACATATTTATACATGCAGATTTTGAATTTAGAAGAAAGAGAGCTATAGAAGAACATGGTATATTATCACAAAAGAGTGCTTCTATAGTGAAAAAAATTGATAAAGAAAGATCATCATATTATAAATATTATACGGACAGTTCATGGGGGGACGCTAAAAATTATCATATTTGTTTGGATACTGGTTTTATGGGAATTGATGAAGCTGTAAGAATTATTATTGATTTTATCGAAAGAAAATCCAAGTAATGAAATTATTAAATTATATAGTTATGTAGATAAAAATAAGCTAAGCCTGAGTAGATTAAGTTTAGCTTATTTTTATTTATATAAAACTTAAAAAATATATCTAATGATGTCACTAAAAAACTAATGGAGAATAAAATATGGTAGAAGTATTTTTAAAATATGATACTTAAATATAAGAGGAGATGAATTAGCTTAATGAGTGATGATTATAAAAATAAAAAACCTTGTTTATGTGATTGTGGAAAGTTTTGCTATAATAATAAAGATTGTTGTTATTTAAAATCAAAAGATATAAATATAGTTCAAATTAATGATCCTGAATTTTTCCAAGGTATAACTAGTTATAATAATTTACATCTGACAGCCAAAGAACCTGATATAAATACTGTTGGATATAAAGTAGAATCAAGTTCCTTACAGCATCCTAATGATACATTAATAATTGATGAATCAGGAGTTTATTCCATATATATTTCTTTAAAATATAGCTTTAAGTTTAATGAAAATGCAAAAGAGGGGGATATATTTAGAGTAAACTTTATTATAAATGGAAATAAAGAAGATATATTTGCAATTTCAAACACCATAACGATACCAGCTATTATAGATGGTGAAAGTGAAGAAATAGTAAATACAATACAAGGAAAGAAACTTCAAATTATTGAAGAAGATTTACCTTATAAAATTAATATTATATTAGATGAATTTGAATTTGATAAAGTTATTTTAAATCAAATCTTGATAACAGATCTAGTATTAATAGTTGAAAAAGTAATTTAATGAAAAATAAACCTATAGATTGATAATTTATAGGTTTATTTTTATATAAACCTAAGCGTGAATTTTATTGGAATAACATTATAGAAATATAAACTAATTAATATAAAATTAGAATAAATAGAATTGGAATTTAAAATAAAGTATATAAATAAATTATGTTATATAGTTTACTTCAAAATAAATTTATGATAGTATGGTAAAAAATGGAATTAAAAGGGGATTAATGTAAATATGATTAAGGGGAAGATAACAAGTCTATTTTTAGCATCTATCATGGCTTTAGGAACGATAAATACATCCTATATAGCACATGCAAACACAACGAGTGAAGTATCTAGAATAAGTAATATTTCAGGTACAATAACTACAAATAAATATCCAAAGATTTCTAACATATCAGAAAATACAATTTTAGGAGCAGACTTTAGTAATTACCAACAAGATTTAATATGGGGAAAAACATATAAAGACTATAAAAATAATGATATCAGTGATACTTTATTTGATTTTGTTAAAAGTCAAGGAATTAATACTATTTCTGTAAAAGTATCTACAGATGATGAAAGTATAATTTCTCTAGAAAATGCAATTAAAACTTTAAAAGAAGCTCAAAAATCAGGATTAAAAACAAATATGGTATTATTATATTCTGATGAAATGACTTATGGAAATAAGCAAGATTTACCTAAAACATGGGTTAATGAAAATGATATTACTACAAAAGCTTGTGACTATACAAAAAATGTTTTAGAACAATTAGAAAAAGCTGATGTAAAGCTTGATATATTAACTATCGGAAATGAAGTAAATTATAACTTTTTAGGTTATGAAGGAGAGAGTGCATATAAAGGATGGGAAGCTATGGCTAAGATTGCATCAATTGCACAAGAGAAGGGAATAAAAGTCTCTGCTAGTATATTCCAAGAAAAAACTCCAGAAGATATTAAATGGGTTTTACAAAAATTAAATGAAGATTATCTTGGTGTTGATTTTGACTATATTGGTGTAAATATTTATCCAACAGATAACACAGTTTCTTATATTAACGATATGAGAAAAGCTTTTGAGGAAGAAGAAAAATCATCAGGTAAAAATACACAATTATATATTTCTAGTATAAAATATGCAAGACAAGATGATGAAGGTAGTGCATCTATCTATAGTCAAGCTAATAGTATATATGAATTATTAGAAGCAGGTATTAGTGAAAATAATGCTGGTGGATTAGTTTATACAGATGCAGAAAATGTAGGCTCTTGGACATCTTTCTTTGATGAAGATGGAAAAGCTGTTCAATCCCTTTCTATATTTGCTTTAGCAAAAGGACTAAGTATAGATAATGAGGTAGAAGAAGAGGCAAAGGATCCATATGAATATGGTGGAGAGTCAGGATTAAAGGAACAAGAAGTAGCAATTAAAAGAATTAATGAATTATCTTCAGATGCTATTAGAGGTGTTGATGTTTCTTCTTATACAGTGTTAAAAAAGGCTGGAGTAAAGTACTATAACTTTAATGGAGAAGAAGAATCTTTAATTAAAATACTTGCAGATAATGGAGTAAACTACATAAGAATTCGTGTATGGAATGATCCTTATAATGAAAAAGGAGAAACTTATGGTGGTGGTGCATGTGATATTGAAAGTGGTTTAGAAATTGCAAGAGAAGCAGCTAAATATAATATGAAGCTTTTAGTAGATTTCCATTATTCTGATTTTTGGGCAGACCCACAAAATCAAGTAATCCCAAAAGCTTGGAAAAAGGATGCAAATGATCAAGAAAAAATGGCACAACATGTATATGGTTACACAAAAGAAGTTATTGAAAAATTCCAAGAAACAGGTATAGAGATTGGTATGGTTCAAGTTGGTAATGAAATTACAAAAGGAATGCTTGGTATATCGACTGATTCTGGGAAAAACGTTGAAAATAGTAAAATTGTCAACAAATATTTAGCAAAAGGATGTCAAGCTGTAAGAGATATAGCTCCAAATGCATTAATAGCACTTCATTTAGAAACACAAAATATAGATAAATATAGAACAATTATGAATGGATGGGAAAGAGATAATGTTGACTATGATATATTAGGAACATCTCATTATGCTTATTGGTGGAATACAACAGGTACTTTAGAAAAAGTTCTTGAATTAGCGCAAGAATATGGAAAATTCGTAACTGTTTTGGAAACAGCTTGGGTAAATACAACAAAGGATGCAGATGGAACACCTAATAATATTTCAGACAATAATCTTATGGGAGATTATTCAGTAAGCGTACAAGGTCAAGTTGACATGTTGACAGGTTTATACCAAACTTTATCTAAGTATAATAATGGACTAGGAGCTTTTTATTGGGAACCGGCATGGATTCCAGTAAAAGCAGGCTGGTCTAACTGGAAGTATAATAAAGAAATTGCAGATATATATGGAACAGGATGGGCATCGAAAGGTGCTGTTGGATATTATCCAGACGATACATTATATTATGAAGGAAATCCATCTTGGGGAGGATCTTCTTGGGATAATCAAACATTATTTGATATGAATGGTCATGCACTACAGTCTTTAAAATTCTATAAGCAATCAGTAACAAAGAAAAAAGAAAAGATTTTAGTAGTGAGAATTTTAGATGAATATGGAAATAAACTCCGTTCGAATTATTTGACAAAAATAGATGGAAGATCTATAAAATCTATAACTTTACCCGAAGTTGAAGGATATATTACACCTGAATATAAAATATCTGATATTTCTTCTGAAGATGATGTTAATTTTATTGATGCAGTATATGAATCGGTAAATAAAAAGGATATTTCTTCTGCAACAGTATCTAATATAAAAGATAATTTTTATACAGGAAAAGCACATACTCAAGATATTGCTGTTCGTATAAATGAAAAAACTTTAGAAAAAGATAAAGACTATACAGTAAAATATTCAAACAATAAAGAAGTAGGAACAGCAACAGTTACTATTACAGGTAAAGGTAATTATACTGGAACTATTAAGAAGCAATTTAAAATTAGTATTGCAAAATCAAGTAGTTATACAATTAATGGAATGAAGTATAAAGTTACAAATGCTAAAATTGATGGAACAGGAACAGTAGAGCTTGTTTCAATAGGAGGTAATAGCAAAAAATCTACAATTGTTGTGCCAAATACTATAAAAATTAGCAATAAGACATTTAGAGTAAGCTCTATTGGAAGTAAAGTATTTAGAAAAAATACTTATGTGAAGAAGGTAGTACTTGGAAAATACATAACAAATATTGGACAAGAAAGTTTTTATGGATGTAATCAATTAAAAACTATAGAAATTAAAAGTACTAACCTAAAAAGTGTAGGTAAAAATGCTATTGCAAAAATGTATAAAAAAGCATATATAAAAGTTCCATCTTCAAAATTAAAAACATATAAGAATTTATTTAAAAAATCAACTGGATGGCAAAATGGATATATAATTAAACGTTAGTAAAAATGAAATATTTTTTCTAAGGATAATATTTAGCAGAAAAGAATGTATAAGGGAGACTATGATGAAAAAGAAAAATATACTGAGTCTATTTTTAGCATCTGTTATGGTTTTAGGAGCGGCGAATACATCCTACATACAGGCAAATACTATAAGTGAAGAATTGATAATTGAAAATGAAGAATGGAAAGATCCATATCAATATGGTGGTGAAACAGGATTAAAAGATCAAAAAGTTGATATTGATGAGATTTCTACTATGTATTCATCTTCTATTCGAGGGGTTGATATATCATCTTATACAGCTTTGAAAAAAGCAGGTGTAAAATTTTATAACTATGAAGGAAAAGAAGAGTCACTTATTAACATTCTTCATGATAATGGCGTAAATTATATAAGAGTACGTATTTGGAATGATCCTTATAATGAAGACGGTGAAACATACGGTGGTGGAACTTGTGATGTGGAAAGTGGTTTAGCGATTGCTAAGGAAGCTGCAAAATATGGAATGAAAATGTTACTAGATTTCCATTATTCTGACTTCTGGGCAGATCCAGCACAGCAAATTATTCCAAAAGCATGGGAAGATGATAAAAATGATTCAGATAAAATGGCACAAAATGTATATGAATATACAAAAGAAACTATTGAAAAATTCCAACAAACTGGTGTTGAAATTGGAATGGTCCAAATAGGTAATGAAATAACAAATGGTATGCTTGGAATTACGACTAATCGTGATGCAGGAGAATCTTACAAAGGTATATGGGCTAATGAATCAAAATCTAAACAAGTAAATAAATATTTATCTGCAGGCTCAAAAGCTGTAAAAGAAGTATCTGATGCATTAGTTGTTTTACAGCTTGAAACACCAAATGTGAAGAAATTTAAAGAGATTATGGATACTTGGGAAAGAGATGATGTATATTACGATGTTTTAGGAAGTTCTTATTATCCATATTGGTCTACAGATAAAAAAGCAAATACTCCAGAAACATTAACAAAGGTACAAAAACTAGCTGCAGACTATGGAAAATTATTTGTAGTTTTAGAGACTTCTTGGTTAACAACAGTAAAAGATGCAGATGGAACTCCAAATGCTGTTGGAGAATGGGAAAATACAAGTGCATATCCTTTAACAGCACAAGGTCAGGCTAATATGCTAAAAGATTTATATGATACTTTAGGGAATCAAGATAATGGATTAGGTGCATTTTATTGGGAACCAGCATGGATTCCAGTAAAAGCAGGATGGAATAACTGGGAATATAATAAAGAAATTGCTGATAAATATGGTACAGGATGGGCCTCAAAAGGTGCTTTAGGATATTTCCCAGATTCTAAAATGTATTATAACGGAAATCCAGCATGGGGTGGATCTAGTTGGGATAACCAGGCATTATTTGATATAAATGGACATGCATTACAATCTCTAAAATTTTATAAGAATTCACAAAGTAAAAAAGGTGATCAAAAGACAGTAGTTGTAAGGCTATTAAATAAAGATAACCAAGAGATTGGAACAAACTACATTGCAAAAATAGAAGTAGGAAATAAAGTGTCGCTAAATTTACCAGAAATAGATGGCTATGATACTCCAAAATGCAAGGTTAAACTAGTTTCTTCAGATGAAGATGCTGTTATAATAAATGCAACTTATACAAAATCTAAGGCTATATCTATTTCATCTGCAACTGTGTCTAATATCAAGGATAAATCTTATACAGGAAAAGCACATACACAAGGTATGGTTGTTCGTGTAAATGGAAAAACTTTAGTAAAAGATAAAGACTATACAGTAAAATATTCAAATAATAAAGAAGTTGGAACAGCAACAGTTACTATTACAGGTAAAGACAAATATACTGGAACTATTAAAAAGCAATTTAAAATTAATATTGCAAAATTAAGTGCTTATACAATTGATGAAATGAAGTATAAAGTTACTAATGCTAAAATTGATGGAACAGGAACAGTAGAGCTTGTTTCAATACCAACTAACAGTAAAAAAGATACAATTACTGTGCCAAGTACTATAAAAGTTAGTGGTAAGACATTTAAAGTAAGTTCTATTGGAAGTAAAGCATTTAGAAAAAATACTTATGTAAAAAAAGCTGTACTTGGAAAATATATAACAAATATTGGACAAGAAAGTTTCTATGGATGTAATCAATTAAAAACAATTGAAATTAATAGTACTAATTTAAAAAATGTAGGGAAAAATGCTGTTGCAAAAATTTATAAGAAAGCAACTATTAAAGCTCCATCTTCAAAATTAAAAACATATAAAAATTTATTTAAGAAATCTACTGGATGGCAAAGTGGATATACTTTAAAGAAATAGTAAAATAAATCTTAACTTATTAGATTAAAAGGTTTAAATGATTTATAATTTTACTTGAATTAAACCCCTTAAAGTAATTTTTCATAAAAATTACTTTAAGGGGTGATTTTTATATAAAAAGTAAAAAGAACCTATCTAAAAATTATTTTTAGATAGGTTTTATGAAAAATTAAGGGCAGGTTTCATAATTAAGATTCCAAGTATTACAATTAAAATACCAGAGTATTTAAATAATTTTTCACTGAAAGAATTACTTATTCTAGAAGAAAAATAAGCAAAAAACATCATAACTGGTACAGTTCCCAGTGAAAAAACAAACATAGATGATGCACCCATTATAAAGCTTCCACTAGATAAAGCATAAAGTTGCATAGTTTGTAGAGGACCACATGGCAAAAAGCCACTTAAATAACCTATAATAAATGGATTTTTATGATTATTTACACAGGTACTTTTTTTAAAGAAAGTTGGAATATGAATATTGTTGAAAATTTTAATACCTATCATATGAAGTCCAGAAATTATCAAAAATACTCCTGCAACAATTTTAATAAAGTTTTGTATTTGTGTAGTTGCAGAAAAAATAGAACCTAAAGATCCTACAACTCCACCTATAATAGTATAAGAAATTATACGACCACAATTATATCTAAGTGCAGTCATAAAAGAAGATTTTTTACAAATACTATCATCTTTTTTATTTATTGTTTGAGTAAGTAAAATTCCACCACACATACCAATACAATGAAATGAAGTGAAAAAACCTAAAATAAACAACATAATAAAAGAAGTTTCAATACTAGAAAAAGAAACTTGCTTACCTGTCAAAGGATTATTTCCCAGGAAAAACATAGATATTATAATTATACTTAAACTAAGTACTTTTATAAGCATATTATTGCTAGATGAAAAACCAGAATTTTTAATAGCATTTTTTATTTTATTATCATCACAAAAATCATCATCATATGTAACAATAACCATAGAATTTTCATGATCAGCACTTACATTACTTATACCCTTAAGCTTATTAATCTCATGCTCAACAGATAATTCACATGAATGACATTTCATACCATAAATATCAAAAAATTTAGTTATTTTACTCATAATTTACCTCAATATTTAATAAATTTATATTATGTATATTATATTCTAAAATTATGAAAAAATAATGAAGAATAAAAATATTTTAATATAAAAATTCATAAAAAATATATATTTTTATGATAAGGTAATTTTATAAAGAAATTAAAATATGGGAGGAATTATGTTTAATATATTATTAGTTGATGATGAAATAAAAATAACACAAGTTGTAAAAGCTTATTTAGATAAAGAAGGTTATAACACCTTTGTTGCACATGATGGTAAAAAAGCATTAGAATTGTTTAATCAGGAAACTTTTGATTTAGTTATTTTAGATAGAATGTTGCCAGATATAAGTGGTGAGGAAATTTGTGAAAAAATAAGACAAACATCTTTAGTACATATAATAATGTTAACTGCCAAAACTGAGGAAGAAGACAAAATAGATGGATTTAATTTAGGGTGTGACGATTACGTATGTAAACCTTTCAATGTAAAAGAATTAATATTAAGGATAAAAGCTGTTTTTAGAAAAATTGATAAGGGTGATGTTATAAAAATTAAAGATGAAGTAGAAATAAATACCCTGTCGCATGAAGTTAAAATTAGAGGACATGAAGTTAATCTTACGAATACAGAATATAAAATATTATTATTGCTTGTAAAAAATCAAAAGAAAATTTTTACTAGAGATGAATTATTAGAATTAGTTACAGATGATCATTATGAAAAATTTGATAGAATTATAGATGCACATATTAAAAACTTAAGACAAAAAATAGAAGAAGATACAAGAAAGCCTAAAATAATACAAACTGTATATGGAGTGGGGTATAAACTTGGAATTTAACAAGAAAAAGCTAAATCTAAATAGAAAATTAATTTTTTATTTAGCTTTAGTCATGATATCTGTAATTATAGTTATGTCACTTAGTATTAATTTTATGGTGGAAAATAAATTTTTAACATATATATCAAAAATAAATAAAGAATCTTTAGAAAGATATAATATAACATACTTAAAAGACTTATTTATTAAAGATATTAGAAATATGATAATAGGTATTTCTTTGTTGATGATAATAGTAGTTATATCTATTTCTATATTTATTTCACAAAAAATTTCAAAGCCCATAATAGTTGTATCAAAAATGACAGATTCTCTTAAAAGAGGAGGATATGATCAAACACTAGAATATGAAAGTTCTATTGTTGAGATAGATAATTTAGTTAATTCCATTAATGACTTATCTAAGGAATTATATAATATGGAAAAATTGAGAAAAAGGTTAACATCAGATATATCTCATGAATTAAGAACGCCTCTTACAAGTATACAAACTCATTTAGAAGCTATGATTGATGGAATATGGGAACCTACAGAAGAAAGATTAATTTCAGTTAATGAAGAAGTTATAAGAATTAGCCATTTAGTAGATGAATTAAAAAATTTAGCTAAATACGATAGTGATAAAAATAAATTAAATATAAGTGAGGTAGATTTAGAGCAATTAATTAAAAATATTATATATAATAATGAAAGCTTTGCCTTAGAAAAAAATATAAAAATAGAATATAATTTAGAAAAAATAAAAGCTCATATAGACAAAGAAAAAATATCTCAAGTGATAGTTAATTTAATTTCAAATGCAATTAGATATACTAATTGTAATTGCGAAAGGCTTGGAAAAATAATAATTAGATTATACAAAGAAGAGAATTTAATAAAAATCAGTGTAAAAGATAATGGCATAGGAATTCCAAAGAAAAGTTTAGATTATATATTTGAAAGATTTTATAGAGTAGATAAATCTAGATGTAGAAATACAGGAGGTACAGGTGTAGGCCTTACTATATGTAAATCTATAATTGATCTTCATAATGGAAATATAGAAGTAAAAAGTGAAGTTAATAAAGGAAGTGAATTTATAGTAAGTATTCCTTATAAATAAAATTTCATATCTTCATAAAATATTCACAAAGTTTTAATAGTATATAAGCATAAAGGAAATAGTTAATATAAAAACACAGTTGAAAGGAGAAAAGTAATGGATACAAAAATGAATGTTGATGATATAAAAATAAGTGGAATGACTTGTGCCTCATGTGCAAAAGCTGTAGAAAGAGCTGTAAAAAAACTTGATACAAGTGTAGTCGCTAGTGTAAATATAGCAACAGAAAAATTAAGTATATCTTATGATGAAGATAAAGTTAAAAGTGAAGATATTGAAAAAGCCATAGAAAAAGCAGGCTTTGGTATTGTAAAAGAAGTTGAAAATAAAGAAGTTATAATTCCGATTGGAGGAATGACTTGTGCCTCATGTGTAAAAGCAGTAGAAAGAGCTGTAAAAAAATTAGATGGTGTTGAAAGTGTACAAGTTAATTTAGCAACAGAAAAAGCAACAATTTCCTATGAAGTGGGAAAAGTAAAAATGTATGAAATAAAAAATGCCATAGAAAAAGCAGGATTTAAAGTTTTAGAAATAGAGAAAAAGCAAAGTGTAGATGAAGATAAATTAAGAAAAGAAAAAGAAATGAAAACTTTACTTACTAAATTTATAGTATCGGCCATATTTGCGATACCTTTATTTTATATAGCAATGGGTCATATGATACCTAAACCAATAGGTCCATTACCATTGCCAAAAATAATTAACCCAGATATAAATCCATTGAATTTTGCATTAACTCAATTATTCTTAACTATACCAATAGTTATAGCTGGAAATAAGTTTTTCTCTAAGGGAGTTAAATCAATGATAGCAAAAGCACCAACTATGGATTCTTTAATAACTATAGGTTCAAGTGCAGCGCTTATATATAGTTTATATTCTCTATATTTAATAACTCAAGGTGATACAATGGCTGTACATCATATGTACTTTGAAAGTGCCGGTGTAATAATAACATTAGTTTTACTTGGTAAATATTTTGAATCTCGTGCAAAAGGTAAAACAGGAGAAGCTATAAAAAAATTAATGGGACTTAGTCCTAAAACAGCAATTATAGTTAAAGATGATAAAGAAATTGAAATACCAATAGAAGAAGTAGAAGTTGGAGATATAATAATAGTTAAGCCAGGTTCTAAAATTCCAGTAGATGGAACTGTTATAGAAGGTCATACTTCTGTTGATGAATCAATGTTAACAGGTGAAAGTATACCAGTTGAAAAAAATATTGGCAGTTCAGTTGTAGGTGCTAGTATAAATAAAAATGGGACTATTAAATTTAAGGCAGAAAAAGTAGGTAGTGATACTGCTATTTCACAAATAATTAAATTAGTGGAAGATGCTCAAGGTTCAAAAGCTCCTATAGCAAAACTTGCGGATATTATAGCAGGATATTTTGTTCCAGTTGTAGTTGTTATAGCTATAGTTGCAGGACTTGCATGGTTTATATCAGGAAAAGATGTAGTATTTTCTCTAACAGTATTTATAGCTGTTTTAGTTATAGCTTGTCCATGTGCACTTGGCCTTGCAACACCAACAGCAATAATGGTTGGAACAGGAAAAGGTGCAGAAAATGGAATACTTATAAAAGGTGGAGAAGCCCTAGAAACTACTCATAAAATAAATACAATAGTATTTGACAAAACAGGAACAATAACTGAAGGTAAACCAGTTGTTACAGATATAATAACAGCTAATAATATAACTGAAGATGAATTATTAAAAATAGCTGCCAGTGCAGAAAAATCTTCAGAACATCCATTGGGAGAAGCTATAGTTAGAAAGTGTGAAGAAAAGAATTTAGGATTTTATAAAGTAGATAAATTTATGGCTATACCAGGTTATGGTATAGAAGTAATAATAGAAAATAAGGATGTATTACTTGGCAATATAAAATTAATGAAAGATAAAAGTATAGATATAGAAAATTTAGACATAGAATCTGATAAACTTGCTTGCGAAGGTAAAACACCAATGTATATTGCTATAAATAATAAAATAGCTGGTATTATAGCAGTTGCAGATATACTAAAAGAAAATAGTGCAAAAGCTATTAAAAAACTTCATGAAATGGGAATTGAAGTTGCCATGATAACAGGAGATAATAAAAAGACAGCTCAAGCAATAGCATCTCAAGTTGGAATAGATAGAGTTTTAGCAGAAGTTTTACCACAAGATAAATCAAGTGAAGTTAAAAAACTTCAAGAAGAAGGTAAATTTGTTGCCATGGTTGGGGATGGTATAAATGATGCTCCAGCTCTAGCTCAAGCAGATATAGGAATCGCTATAGGAAGTGGTACAGATGTTGCAATGGAATCTGCAGATATAGTTTTAATGAGAAGTGATTTATTAGATGTGCCAATAGCTATAAGATTAAGTAAGAGTACAATGACTAACATAAAAGAAAACTTATTCTGGGCATTTGGATACAATGTAATAGGTATACCAATAGCAGCAGGTGTTTTATATCTATTTGGAGGACCTCTATTAAATCCAGTAATAGCAGCACTTGCTATGGCATTTAGTTCAACATCAGTTTTATTAAATGCATTAAGACTTAAAAGATTTAAAGTAGAAAAATAAATTTATTAGGACTAATTATGAAAATAATTAGTCCTTTTTATGATATAAATAACTAAAAAATGTATAATAATAAGGGGTGTAAAACTTAAAATAAAGGAGAAAATTTATGGCTATAAAAATGGTTCATCATGTTTGCATACAAACAGAAAAATATAAAGAATCCTTAGATTTTTATAATAAAATATTAGGATTTGAAATTATAAATGTTAGTGAAAATTTTCATAATAGAAAATATAATACATGGTTAAAATTAGGTGATTTTATGATAGAACTACAAACGCCTAAGGTTGGTGATAAATTTGATAAATGGAGCAATCTAAATTCAGGACCAGTACATATGGGATTTTTAGTAGAGAATGTAGAACATGAATATGAAAGAATTAAAAATCTTGGATATACAGATTTTAAAGTGAAAAATGGAGAGATAATTTATAGTGTTGAATGTGAAAAATTATTTAAAATAAAAGCACCTGAAGGTACTGAAATCGAGATAAGAGATACAGATATAATGTAAATTTTTAATTAAAAGTACTATATAAATTAATATATAGTACTTTTATAATATGATATTGTAAAAATTTATTTATATTTATTATTAAACTAGATTATACATGTTTGAAAGTTGAACAGTTTGCTTCTGTATAAACTACAACATTATCACCAGCAACATTAATAGCTTCAGCAGTGCAAGCTTGATTTTTATTATAAGTACAACTTTGAACAGTACATACTAAAGATTCACATGGTCCACAAGCATTTGTATTATTAGTTAAATTAGAATAATCTTTCATATCAAGGAAGTTTCCGCAAGCGGTATTACATGCTTCTTTAGCTTGTCCACCTTTTATATTAACTATATTTGAATAGCAAACACTAGATTTATTATGAGAACAATTAGTTACATTACAATTAATTTTTGTCATTTTAAACCCTCCTAATTAGAAAAATATCTGTCTAATAAACCTTTAAATGCTCTACCGTGTCTAGCTTCATCTTTACACATTTCATGAACAGTATCATGTATTGCATCAAGATTTTGTTTTTTTGCAGCAGTAGCTAATTCTTTTTTACCAGCACAAGCTCCAAATTCGGCTTCAACTCTTGCTGATAGATTTTGTTTTGTGCTTGGATAAACAACTTCACCTAATATTTCAGCAAATTTAGATGCATGTTCAGCTTCTTCCCAGGCAATTCTTTTATAAGCTTCTGCAACTTCAGGGTAGCCTTCACGGTCAGCTTGTCTGCTCATGGCAATGTACATTCCCACTTCTGTACATTCACCAAGGAAATTGGCTCTTAAATCTTCAATTATTTGAGCATCGATATCTTTTGCAATACCTATTCTATGTTCATCAGCCCAAGCTATATCATCTTTTAATTCTTGAAACTTATCAGATGGGGCTTTACAAATTGGACATACTTGGGGAGGGATTTCTCCTTCATGTATGTATCCACAAATAGTACAAACAAATTTTTTCATTTATTACACTCCTTTTGATTATTTATGTAACAATATTATTATTTTCGTAAATAATCAAAGATATTCATTTAGAATAATTTTAATATTTTAAATAAATATGATTTTATATTTCTTTTTCAATCTTTTTTAAGCTATCTTTATTTAGCTCATCTTTTAAATTTTTAAAGTAATCAGAAAACTCTACTTGCTCAGATCCATATTCAATATTTAGTGTATATTCTAAAGGAATCCATGTTGATAAAGGAGCTTCATTATGTTGTAAAACAACTTCCATTTTGTCTAAAGCTTTAAAAATTTTAGACTCTAATGTTTTTTGTTCATCCATCTCCATAAATAATTCTTTTATCTTTTTATTAAAAGGAGAAGGTAGAGTATTTATCCAAGAATATAACATTTCACTTTCAATTTTTTCATGATCATCAGTTTTATTAAAAGCAGGAATATCGCCAGTAAATGCTTCACCCATATCATGGAAGATGCACATTTGAATTATTTTATTTATATCAGCTTCAGGAAATTCATCTGATATAAAATATGCCATTAATGATAATCTCCAGCTATGCTCAGCTATACTTTCTTGTCTAAGGGTAGAAGTCCAAGAGTGTCTTGTGTAATTTTTAAGGTTTTCGGATATACTCATAGTTTCTATTAATTTTTTTATATCCATTTTATATTCCTCCAAAGTAATTTAAAATTTAAATATAATTATAAATTACTTTGTTTTTTTATCAAAGGACAATTTACCTTTATTTATGTTTTGATATATAATTTTTAAAATTATTAGAATTATTGAAAATAATAAGTGTTTTAAAGAATAGGACAAAATAGAAGGAAATATTATGATAAAAGGAGAAGATTTTTATAATATAACAATAAATAGAATTTTATTTAAAGGGGGATAAATTTATGATTGAAGAAAGGATTAAGTTTGAAGAAAAAGAACTAACACCTATAAATGGATGGATAGGATTATTAATTGGATTAATTTTTATATTAATTTTTCTAATTGGTATTTATTTTACAATCGTTAATGATATTGTTTTTCCAACTATATTAGGCATAATAAGTTTAATAATAGGTATATTCATACTTTGTGGGCTAAAAGTATTAAATCCAAATGAAGCTATAGTTTTAGTGTTTTTTGGGAAATATTATGGAACAATTTCAAAAGAAGGATTTTATTTTGTAAATCCATTTTGCAGTGCTATAAATCCCACATATGAGTCACAATCAATAAAAATTTCCAAATCAAAAGAAGAAAATGAAGAAACAAGTATAACTTCTATAACAAAAAAAGTATCATTAAAAGCATTGACATTAAATAATGGAATACAAAAAGTTAATGATGAAATGGGAAATCCAATTATGATAGGTGTGGTAGTAATTTGGAAAGTTATAAATCCTACAAAAGCAGTATTTAATGTAGATAATTATAAAACATACTTATCAATTCAATGTGACACAGCCCTTAGAAATGTGGCAAGGCTTTATCCTTATGATGTAAATGATGCGTCAGAAGAAAAAACACTTAGAGGTTCTTCTCAAGAAGTAGCAGACAAATTAAAAGAAGAGCTACAAACAAGAGTTAATGTGGCAGGAATTGAAGTATGTGAAGTGAGAATAACTCACTTAGCTTATGCTCCTGAAATTGCAGCAGCTATGCTTCAACGTCAACAGGCAGAAGCAATTATAGCAGCTCGTAAAAAAATAGTTGAAGGAGCTGTAGGAATGGTGGAAATGGCTTTAAACAGTTTAAATGAAAATGATATTGTTAAATTAGATGATGAAAAAAAGGCTGCTATGGTTAGTAATTTACTTGTTGTTCTTTGTGGAAATAAAGATGCACAACCAGTTGTTAACAGTGGAAATTTAAATTAAAAAGTTTTTATTGTTGACAAAAGATTTTAATTTTAATTATAATTAACTTGTAAAAATTAAATATAATATGGATAATTTTCTACTGAAGTAGATAAGTAAATATATACTCCATTACCATGAAGGTGAATCATACATGTTGTATGACTTTTGGTAATGGAGTTTTTTGTTTGAAGATGAAATTTAGGGGGATTTTTAAATTATGAATAATATAAAGGAAGCTATAACTGATCGTTGGGAAAATAGTGCAAATGGATATGATACATATATACAAGGTGAGATAAATACTTTTAAAGAAAAGGGTTGGAGAGATTTAATTTTATCAGAATTTGAACAGGATAAATTAAATATACTTGATATAGGTACAGGGCCGGGATTTTTTTCACTTATTTTATCAAAGGAAGGCCATAAATTAACGGGAATAGACTGCTCCAAAGAAATGATAGAAGTTGCTAAGAAAAATTGCAAAAATACAGATAGTGAATTTTATGTTATGGATAGTCATAAGCTTGATTTTTCTGATAATTCTTTTGATATAATAGTATGTAGAAATGTTACATGGACTTTATATAATCCTAAGAAAGCTTACAAGGAATGGACAAGAGTATTAAAACCAGGTGGAAAAATTATAATCTTTGATGCAAATTGGTATTTATCATATTTTGATGAAAATCTAAGAAAAGAAGTAGAAAAAGCACAAGTAAATTATAAAAATAAATATGGAACACCTTATGAGTCTTGTACAAAAGAAACACCAGATGAATTTTATAAATCTTTACCACTATCTAGTAAGTTAAGACCTAACTGGGATGAGAGTTATTTAAAACAATTGGGCTATGATAATATAAAAATTGATAAAAATATTATTGAAAAGGTTTATGATGAAAGGGAAATGGCATTGTATGCATGTACACCACTATTTAAAATAGTGGCTACAAAAAATAAGGGGGAAATATTATGGAATTAACAAAACAAGTGGAGTCAGAATATGTGGATGAAATATTAGAAGGTTTGCAAAAATATTGGAATTATAGAGCCAATTCTTATTCAAAAAGTAATATAGAAGAATTAAATAATTTTAAAAGAGATGCCTGGTTAAAAATTTTATTGGAAAATGCACCTAAAAAAGAAAAATTAAGAGTGTTAGATATGGGAGCAGGCCCTGGATTTTTTTCTATATTAATGTCTTTAGCAGGTAATGAAGTTACAGCTGTAGATGTTACAGAAGAAATGTTGGAAAATGCAAAACATAATGCAAAACATTTTGACTTAGATATGAATTTTGTGCAAATTGATGGCGTGAATTTACCTTTTGAAGATAATTCTTTTGATTTTATTATTTCAAGAAATGTAGTATGGAATTTAGAATATCCAAAAGAAGTATTTAAAGAGTGGAAGCGATTATTAGATAAAGATGGGCGCGTGGTATACTTTGATGCAAACTGGTATTTACATTTATTTGATGAAAATCAAAATAAAAAGGTAAAAGAAGATATGAAAAATATGGAGATTTTATTTAATAATAATTTGGAAAATAAAGAAGTATTTGCCCATGGTAATGTATCGAGTGAAGAACTTATGGCCTTAGAAGAAATTGCAAGGCAACTTGTTTTATCAAAAGAAGTTAGACCAGCTTGGGATATAAAAGCACTTAAAGAATGCGGATATGATATTATTAAAGTAGATGAAAATATGGGAAGATATGTATGGGATGAAAAACAAAAACTAGAAAATAAATCAAGACCACTGTTTATGATAGTAGCAAAGTAAAAATAATTGACTTTAAGTATCCAATATAATAGAATAAATTTATTAAAAGAACCATTATATGTGGTGTATTATAAGTTAAATTATAATGTCAGTGCAAGATATATAATGGTTTAGTAAAAAATCAAATAAAAATAAAAGCCAAGTAAGTGCACGATGTATACTTATTTGGCTTTTTTAGTGTCAAAAACTTAAAGGGAGGTATATATGACAAATTTAAATTTATTGAAAGATAGTGAGAAAAAAGTATTTTATCACTATTTAATACCGTCAATATGTTCTACACTTGTTACATCTATTTATATATTGGTGGATACTCTTATTATAGGACAAGGAGTAGGATCAGATGGAATTTCTGCTTTAAATATTTTCTTACCATTTTTCTCAATTTATAATGGAATAGGTCTTATGTTTGGATTGGGTGGAGGAATTTTAATTTCCACAGAAGAAGGTATAGGAAATCACAAAAAGGCAGATTCTTATTTTAATTCTAGTTTGATAGGAACAGTTATTGTAGGTGCTATTTTTACTTTATTAACAAATATATATTTAGAAGAAATATTGTATTTTTTAGGTGCTAATGAAAATAATATTAGTTTAGTTTTGGAATATGGTAGATGTATAACATTATTTATTCCAATATTTATAGGGACTAATTTTTTATCACCTATTGTTCGTAATAAAAAATCGCCAAAGCTTGCTATGATATCAGTTATTGTAGGAGCTGGGTTAAATATTATTCTTGATTATATATTTGTTTTTCCTATGAATATGGGAATGTTTGGAGCAGCATTAGCAACAGCTATAGGAAGCTTAACTACAACCTTAGTTCTTTTAATTCACTTTATAAAAAGGAAAAATAGAATAAAAATATCATTTAAAGAAGTATCTTTTAGTATGATAAAAAAGGTAGTAGGATGTGGTATTTCTACTTTTTTGATGGAAGTTGCAAGTGGATTTGTAATATTTATATTTAATATTCAAATTATAAAATACATAGGTGATATAGGTATAGTAGTTTATGGTATTATATCAAATTGTATTATAGTAGGAATGGCATTATTTAATGGTGTTGCCCAAGCAAGTCAACCTATTATAGCAACAAATTATGGAGCAAAAGAAAAATGTCGTGTGAAAAAAGTATTTGAATATGCAATGAAAACAACTATTTTACTAGGCTTTTTATTATTTAGTATAGTGTTTATATTTACTAAAGAAGTTATTTGTATATTTGTAAAGGCAGATTATCGAATAATTAATATGGGAGTTCCAGCAGTGAGAATGTATTTAAGTTCATTTTGTATTATGAATATAAATGTACTGTTTGCAAATTATTTTCAATCTACAGAAAGAGAAAAAATATCCATAATAATATCTATAACAAGAGGATTTTTACTTAATGTAATACTTGTTCTAAGTTTACCAACTATATTAGGTGGATTAAGTTTGTGGGTTATAGTACCTTTAACAGAGATTATAAGTCTTCTAGGAATAATATTATATATTAAAAAATATTACTATAAAAGTAATGAGAATATTAAATGTAATAATTTTGAATTAACAAATGAAATAGAATATAAAAATATTCAATAATATGGTAATCTAATTAAGAAGAATATTTAAAAGAAAGGAGGGATAACATGAAAAAAATTATAACAATAATTACCATATTATATGTAGGATTTATAGGATATAACAATTTTTCTTTTGATAAAAGTATGGAAGATGGAAAAGAAGCTATTATAAATAAAGAGTATAGAGAAGCAAAAAATTTATTTGAAAAAGCTGTAGAAAAAAAGTCTGATAGTAGAGAGGCTTTAGCATTGTATAGACAAACAGATAAATTAATCGAAATAATTAATCTTGAAAAAGAAAATAATCTAGATGAAGCAATTAACCTTTGTAAAAATATTAATAATATAGGTAGTGAAGATAAATTAATACAAAATATTGTTAATAATTTAAAAGAAGAATATGTTACTAAAATAGAAGAAAATGATGAATATGAAATAAACTTAAATTCAAAAATTTCTGAAGGAAAAACTTTGCTAGAGAATTTTGATTATAACAATGCAAAAACTATTTTTGAAAATATAATAGACGAAATAAAAGATACAGAAGAATATTATGTACAACTAGCTGAAGTACAACAATTATTATCTCTTTGTAAATAAAATCAAAATTTATGATAAAATAAGTATAATAATATGAAAAAATAATAATTTAAAAATATCATGGGGAAATCTCATGATATTTTTTGTTGTAATAAATATCAATTATTAAGATGAAAATATAAATCATAATAAAATAAGAAAAAGGTGATAATATGGAAATTGATAAACTGAGTGAAATACTTAGAAGTTATACAGATAAAATAAAGTATAATAGCGGATTTGCATCATTTAAAAGAAATTATGTTAGCAATGATTATGTGAATGTTAAAGGAAATGAGGCGACCTTTTACGGAACTGTATTTGATGAACATCACAGAAAAAGTTATACTTCTATGATAAGCATAAATACATACGCAAGAACTATATCCAATGTAAGCTGTGATTGTCAAAATGTATTTAATAATAAGGGGCCTGTTGTTTGTCCTCATATAGTAGCAACAGTTCTTACAGGAATAAAAAAACTTAGAGATAAAACAAAAGAAGAGTTTTCTGAAGGTGATATAGTACTAAATCCATCTATAACCTTTGATATTAGTCAATCTAGAAATGGAAACTTAGGTGGAAATTTAAATATAGAGGGCGTAGATAAATTAGAATATGCCAATATATTTCAATCATATAAAGATAATTATAAATACCACCTTATGACAGATGGTAGTTATATAGATTTGAAGGATAATGATTTACAAAAAATATTTCAATTAATTGATGTGCTTGGTATATATGGTGATTTAACGAAGATTAAAATACCTGATAGTAAATCCGCATTTTTAGAGAAACTTTTAGAAGATGAACCCCTTGATTTTATTAGTGGGAAAAAATATGTTGATAATGTAATAAAAAAATATGATAAGTTAAATAAAAATATAAAAGTTCCAGAAAATTTAAATGCAAATCTTAGAAATTATCAAGTAGATGGATTTGAATTTTTTAATGCTTTAGCAAATTATAAATTTGGTGGAATATTAGCTGATGAAATGGGGCTTGGTAAAACTATTCAAACTATAGCATTTTTACTTTCTCAAAATAATAAAAAAAGTATAGTTGTAACTCCCACATCTTTAATTTTTAATTGGAAAAGTGAATTTGAAAAGTTTGCACCAGATATTAAACTGGCAGTTGCTTATGGTAGTAAATCACATAGACAAAATATACTGGAAAATTATAAAGAATATGATGTGATTTTAACTAGTTATGGTACTTTTAAAAATGATATTGAAAAATACAATGAGTTGAATTTTGATTATTGTGTAATTGATGAAGCACAAAATATAAAAAATCCAGATTCACTTATTACTAAAGCTATAAAAACTATTAATGCAGATGTTAGATTTGCTTTAAGTGGAACACCTGTTGAAAACAATCTTACGGAACTTTGGTCCATATTTGATTTTATAATGCCAGGCTATTTGTATAATAAAAATAAATTTGAAAAAATATTTGTTAATAACGATAAAAATTATAATCATTTAAAAAACTTAATTAAACCTTTTATGCTTAGAAGAACAAAAAAAGAAGTAATAGATGAATTGCCAGAGAAAATAGAGCAAAAATTTTATGTGGAGATGGAAAAAGAGCACAAGAGAGCATATAAGAGTTTTGTTAATTTAATAAAAAGAAGAATTTTAGAGAATGACGAAGATAATATGACTGTATTTTCTTATTTAACTAAACTAAGACAGCTTAGCATTGCACCAGAGATAATAGTAAAAAACTATAAAGGTAAAAATTCGAAATTAGAGATATTAATGAATATAATAAATTCACAAAAAGATAGAAAAATTTTAGTTTTTTCACAATTTACAAAAGTACTCAAGCTAATTGAAGATAGGCTAAAAGAAGAAAATATAAATTACTCTTATTTAGATGGCAAAACAGAAGCTAAAGAAAGAATAAAACTTGTGGATGATTTCAATAAAAGCAATGATAAAAAGGTATTTTTAATATCATTAAAAGCAGGAGGTACAGGACTTAATTTGACAAGTGCATCTATGGTAATTCATTTTGATCCTTGGTTTAATCCAGCAGTGGAAAATCAAGCTAGTGATAGAGCACACAGAATGGGTCAAAAAAATGTAGTGGATGTTATAAAGCTTATATCTAAAGATACAGTAGAAGAAAAAGTTATAGCAATGCAAGAGAGTAAAAAAGAATTAATAGAAGATATAATCAATTCCAATTTAGAAAATTCTACATCATTAAAAAAACTATCCAGAGAAGATATTATTGACTTGTTTGAAAATATGGATTAAAGAAAGTTATCTTATTTATTAATTTAATAATATAGAAATTTTAATGACTTATCAACTAAATATCATTATGTATCAAACAAAAAATTAAAACATACAATGATTAATAAAAGAGAAATTTAATTTTTATAGGGGGATAAGATACTATGATAATTAGAAATGATATGAATATATCTTATGTAAGAGTATTGAATGCTTCACCAGATGCACCAGCTGTAGATATTTATATAAATGGAGGTCTTATTTTTAAAAATATAAAGTTTAAGGATTTTACAGAATATGTTCAACTTTCAATGGGTCAATATAAAATGGAAGTTTATCCCGTTGGACAAATGGATAAACCTGTCCTTGCACAAAATATTCAAGTTCCTGAAAAACAAGTTATTACTATTGCAGCAGCAGGTAATTTTGAAGACCTTCAATTAATTCCATATATAGAAGGAAATGCTGATGGTTTAGCAATGAATCAAAGTAGAGTAAGGGTTATTCATTTATCACCAGATGCGCCAGAAGTAGATGTACTTATAAATGGTCAAATAGCCTTTGATAATGTAGGATTTATGGATGCGACAGATTATATTCAAGTAGCATCGGGAACTTATAATATAGTTGTAAATTTAGCAGGAACAAATGATACAGTATTAACTTTTTCACCACAACTAAATAGTCAAAAAGTATATACTATTTATGTAGTTGGCAATCCACCAAACTTGTCAGAAATACAATCATTAGATGGTAGTACTTTTGTAAGATTTTAATATAAGGATAGAGGTTGAAAATTTGACCTCTATTTTTATATTGTATATTTCATAAATTAAATTACTATAAGATGAATAATAAGATATATTAATTGAAATATATACTAAATATGATTACAATTACAATATAATTAGAAAAGTAATAGATGTTCTTAAAAGGGGGCAAAAAGTATGAGACAGTATGAAATATTTACAGATGCTACATGTGATTTACCACAAGAAGTGATAAATGATATGGGTATTAATGTTATTCCTATGGATTTTGAAATGGATGGAAAAGTATATTCTCATTTCCCAGATGAAAGACAATTGAATATAAAGACTTTTTATGAATTATCACAAAAAGGTATAATGTCAACTACTACTCAAATTACTCCAGCTAGATTTATAGAATACTTTATACCAACCTTAGATGATGGTAAAGATATTTTATATATTTGTTTCTCGTCTGGCTTAAGTGGTACATATGGATCTTCAAAAATTGCAATACAACATTTAAAAGAAGATTATCCAGATAGAAAGATAATATCAGTTGACTCTTTATGTGCATCTTCAGGAGAAGGTCTTTTAGTTTATTTAGCAGCTAAAGAAAAGAGAAAAGGTAAAACTTTAGAAGAATTATCTAGATGGGTAGAGGAAAATAGATTAAATATATGTCATTGGTATAAAGTTGATGATTTATTTCATTTAAAGAGAGGTGGTAGAATTAGTTCTGTTGCAGCAACATTTGGAACAGCACTAAATATAAAACCATTACTTAATATGGATGATACAGGCAAATTACAATTAGTTGAAAAGCTTAGGGGAACAAAAACTTGTGAACGTCATATGATAAATAAACTTAAGGAAAATTATTTGCCAGATAAATATGATACAATAATAATTTCTCATGCGGATTGCCAAGAAGAAGCTTTAGCATTGGAAAAAATATTGAAAAAAGAATGTAAAGTAGGAGAAATAATACATTCTAAAATAGGGCCTGTAATAGGTGCACATAGTGGAAAAGGAACTTTATTAATTAATTTTTATGGAAAGCAAAGAGGATAAAATAAAAAACTATTTTCATGTTACTTATTATGAAAATAGTTTTTGTTTGTAACAAAATTCTAAATGGAAAAGTATTATATATAGAGGGGAAATTTAATCCTTCATGGTGGTGATATACATGAAATCTTGTAGAATCCAAGCGTTAATTGAAGAATTGATAATTGACTGGGATAAATTAAATTTAGCGGCAAAATTATTAGTATATATTGGTTTCTTTTTGATATTTTCCACAGTATTTATTTCTATTTATAAATCAAAGAATGTTGATTTATATGAAACTATTGAAGTGATTTTTAGAACAGCTCTTGCCTCTGTATTTGGATTTTTATTGAGTTCAAATATAAAAAACTCTTCTGAAAAAAATTCTCAAAAAAATAAAGAAAAACTTTTAGAAAAGATGACTATTAGTATGGATAAAGAAGAAGCTATAACTAAGGAATGTCAAATAAAAAAAGAAACAGATTATTATTATTATGGAGAAGGAAATACTGTTCAAGTAATGGTAGCTTTATTAATTTCAGTTATATCAGCTTTAATAATGTTAGGATTATACATTTTTGGATTTACAAATAATGGTGTAATGTTAAGTCAGTTTAGAGATTTAATGTGTACATCTATAGGTTTTTTACTGGGTGAAGCTAAAATAAAATCTAAGAATTAATATTGAACTGCACCCTTTGTGTGGAACAATATAAAACAACCTAGGCTACCTTTTTCT